>NZ_JAGPXZ010000073.1:0-13470 GCF_018070305.1 Micromonospora sp. M51
GGTCGAAGGCCCGGCTGAGCGAGGCGGTGAACCCCAGGTCGAACAGCTTGAGCAGACCGAGCAGGCCGAGGGCCAGCCCGGCGAGGGTGGCGACCCACCGGCTTCCGCGCGGCGGCAGGGCGAGCAGGAGGGCGACGGCGAGCAGCGCCTCCAGGGGGATCCGCACGAACGCACCGGGGCTGAACCGGCCGAAGTCGTACGGCAGGGTGAGCACGAGCAGCACCAGCAGCACGGCCAGCAGGGTGACCAGTCGCCCCGCGATGGAGCGGCGCGGCCGACCCTCGGGTGCGGTGCCGTCGGTGGCGGTGGCACCCGTGGCGGCGGGGTCCGGCAGTTCGCCCCTCATCGCCCTCCGTCCCTGGCTCGGCAGCTGACGTACGCGCGTCAAGAGCGACAACCCGGGCATCCTTCCATGATCTTCGTTGGGCGCGGCATCCGGGCGGCTCAGACGCGGGCGATCCCGCGTCGGGCCACGGCGACCGGCCGGTGTTCCGGCCAGGGCAGCCCATCCGTCCTGCCGTGGCCCAGACCGGTCAGCCCCGCGCCCGCGCTCGGGGCGCTGTGGCTCGGCTGGCTGCCCGCGTGCACCATCGCGTCCGACCCGTGTGCAATGCCCGCCCGTTGGTCGGCCGCGTCGTTGGCGACGGCGTGGCGGAGGCGGCGGGTCGTCCACAGCCACCTGACGTCCCGCCCGAACGACTCGACCAGCAGCGCCAGTGACGCCACCAGCACGACTGTCGTCAGCGGACCGGGCAGCGCGTCGCCCATCGCCACCGTCAGCACCACGCCCTGGACCGCGGCGACGACCTTGCGCCAGTAGCGCGGCGGCAACGAGCCGCGCATCCAGCCCAGCACCCAGCTCGCGGCGACGAAGACGTACCGCATCGCGCCGATCGCGAGCACCCAGGCGCCCGTCGAGGGGGTCACGTACAGGCAGAGCACCAGAACGAGGAAGGAGTCGATCTCCATGTCGAAGCGCGCGCCGAGTTCGCTGGACGTCCCGGTGCGGCGGGCCGTGTATCCGTCCACCGCGTCGAGGGCCAGCGCCACGCTGGTGAGGACGACCATCACCGTGACCGGTGCCGGTCGGGTGAACGAGTCCGCGGCCAGGGCCGTCACGCCGCCGACGAGGATCGCCCGGCTCAGGGTCACCCGGTCGGCCGGGCTCAGATCAGGAGCGCCCGCGCGGATCATCCCCCGACTCAGCAGGGCGCACAGGAGCACGCCGTAGACCAGCCCGGCCGCCCACCCGGCCGGGCCGAGGCCGACCGTCTGCGCGAGCACCGCCAGCACGCCGATCTGCGCGAGCAGCCCGATGACCGGACCCCTTCGAACCGTTGACATCGCGCCTCCGTGACTCTGGTGGGTGACCCTGACCGTCATCACGGAAAACATGACCGATCGGTTCATTCTGAACGAGCCTCACCATGTATACGGAGGGACGTGCCCCGTCGGATGCGGATTAGTCGTCGCCGGTGAGTGCAGCCCATCGCAGCCGACGACGCCCCGGACGCGACGACGGGTGTTCAGGTCAGGTCACGTCGGTCGCGGACGAGCCGAGGGCGTGGAGCGTGGCGGTGGTGACCGGGTCGGCCGGGAAGAACGCCTCGACGGCCAGCCCGGAGACGGTGACATCCAGCGGGGTGCCGAAGAGGGTGGTCGTGCTGACGAACGACAGCTCCCGGTCGCCGTGGCGGTAGCGAAGGGGGATGACCACACGCGACAGGGTGTCGTCCTCCGGTGCCGCGACATCGTCGCCGCCGGGATAGCCACGAAGCTCCTGGAGCAGGGCGGAGAGGGCCGCGTCGTCGGTTGCCAGGACCTGCTGGCGCAACCGTCCGAGAAGGTGGCCCCGCCACTGGGAGAGGTTGACGATGCGCGGGGCCATACCGCCGGGGTGCAGGGTGAGCCGCAGGACGTTGACCGGTGGGACCAGGAGGCGGGGGTCGGCGCCGGCGGTGAACAGCGCGACGGCGGGGTTGGCCTCGACGAGGTGCCACTGTCGGTCGACGAGCACCGCGGGGTACGGGTCGTGTCCGTCGAGGATCTGCCGTACGGCTGCCCGCAGCGGGGCCAGTTCCGGGTCGGCCAGCTGGTGGCTGGGGTAGGCGGGGGCGTATCCGGCAGCGAGCAGCATGGTGTTGCGCTCAGCCAGCGGAATGTCGAGCTGCTCCGCCAGCCGCAGGATCAGATCGGGGCTCGGTCGGGATCGCCCGGTCTCCACGAAGCTCAGATGCCGGGCCGACACCCCCGCCTCGATCGACAGGTCGAGCTGACTCATTCCACGAGTTCGACGCCACTCGCGCAGGAGGTCCCCCAGCGGTCGGGCCACTGTCGTCACACCCTGACCCTAGTGACCTCACCTGTGTGCGCCGCTTTACCTGCGACGTAATCGACAGCGCGTACCGGCGCGCGCGACCATCTCCTGGGATGCGGGGAACCACCCGACCGAAACGAACGGAGAGTCATGACCGCGTACGCGCTTGCTCATCTGCGTAAGGCACCCATGCATGCCGAGGTGCTGGAATACCTGGAGCGCATCCAGGCCACCCTCCTGCCCTTCGATGGCCGGTTCATCGTCCACGGTGGGCCCATCGAGGTGCTGGAGGGCGACTGGTCGGGCGATCTGGTCGTCGTCGAGTTTCCGGACCTGATCCGGGCACGCTCCTGGTACCAGTCCAGCGCGTACCAGGAGATCAAGCCCTTGCGGACGAGGCACCTCGCGGGCGAGCTGGTCCTCGTCGAGGGGGTGGAGGCCGACCACGACTCGTCGAAGATGGCCGCCGCGATCCGCCGGGCCGGTGGTCACTGACGTCGGGGTCAGGACCTCGGCAGGGTGAGCACCTCGACGCCGTCGTCGGTGATGGCGATGGTGTGCTCGCTGTGCGCGGTCCGGCAGCCGGTGGCGCTGCGCAGGGTCCAGCCGTCGGGGTCGGTGACGAGCGTGGCGGTGTCGGCCATGACCCATGGCTCCAGCGCCAGCAGCAGCCCCGGAGGCAGCCGGTATCCACGCCCGGGGCGCCCGGTGTTGGAGATGTGGGGGTCCTGGTGCATCGTCGACCCGACGCCGTGGCCGCCGAACTCGGTGTTGATCGAGTATCCCGCCGCGCCGAGGACAGAGCCGATGGCGTACGAGATGTCACCGATGCGTACGCCGGGGCCGGCGGCGGCGATCCCGGCTTGCAACGCGCGTTCGGTCGCGTCGATCAGCGCGACGCTCTCCGGGGGCCGGACGTCGCCGACGATGAAGCTGATGGCCGAATCCGTGACAACTCCCCCCAGTGAGACGGCGAGGTCGAGCGAGAGCAGGTCGCCGTCGGCGAGCGGGTAGTCGTGCGGCAGCCCGTGCAACACCGCGTCGTTGACCGACGTGCAGATGTAGTGGCCGAACGGGCCGCGCCCGAAGGACGGCTCGTAGTCGACGTAGCAGGACTGCGCCCCGGCTTCGGTGATCATGGCCTGGGCCCACCGGTCGATGTCCAGCAGGTTGGTGCCGACCACGCAGCGGCTCTTCAGTGTCTGAAGGATGCCGGCGACCAGCGCGCCGGCCTCCTTCGCGCGCAGCACGTCGGCGGGGCTCAGGATCTCGATCATGCAACGCCTTCCACGAACCAATAAGTATCCCGGCCATATTATCCCGGTACTAGAATCGGAGCATGGTCAGGTTGCCACTCACTCCCGCGGAGGTCGAACGCGGACAGCGCCTCGGCGCCCTGCTGCGTCGCGCCCGCGGAGAGCGTTCGATGCTCCTCACCGCGCTCGACGCGGGCGTCTCGCCGGAGACCCTTCGAAAGATCGAGTCCGGCCGGATAGCCACCCCCGCCTTCCCGACCATCGCGGCGATCGCCGACGTGCTCGGCCTCTCCCTCGACGCCGTCTGGTCGGAGATCAACACGTCGGACGCCGCCGCCAACCTCCCCCGACCGGCGCACGTCGCTGGCGAGCGACTGGCCTCGTAGTCTCGGCCCCACCTCAACGGGACGGGTCGACCGGTGACCGACCACACAGCGCTGGTCCCGGTCGATGACCGACCGGGACCAGCGGGTGGTGCGCTCAGGAGGCGGCGATGCCCTCCATGCCGATGCCGTCGGCGAACTTCGGCAGGCCCTCCACTGTGGTGACGAGTGTCAGCGACCCGTCCTTGCCCACCTCGTAGCCCTGCACGTTGCCGGCGACGGCGTTCTGCACGTACAGGAAGCCGTCGCTGGTGGTCATGTCGATCGACCCGCCGCCGGTGTCGGCGGCGACGCCCTTGACGAGTTCGAGCTTGCCGTGGTCGTTGACCCGGTAGGAGCTGATGGTGGAGGTGCCGGCGTTGGCGGCGAAGAAGTAGTCGCCGACGCGCTGGATCCAGCACGTCGCCTGCTGACCGTTGGGCACCGACGGCCCGATCTGGTCGAGCGCCCCGTCGTCCTCCAGCTCGAACCGGCTCACCGCGTTCGCGCCGGACTCGGTGACCAGCAGCGTGTCGTCGGTGTCGAAGGTGAAGCCGAACGGGGTGTTGCCCGCGTCGCTGATGACCGGGGTGCGCGACAGGTTGCCGTGGCGTCCGATCTCGTAGCTGAACATGACGTTGGCGGCCTTGGTCGAGACCAACACGAACTCGCTGTCCGGGTCGATCTTGACCTGGGCCGGGGCGGTGCCGAACGCGGGCGGGTTGCCGTTGTGCAACCCGAGTGACCGGTTGGCGTCCTCGATCCGGGACAGCCGACCCTTGTGCAGCTCGAAGCCCTGCACCGAGCCCTCGCCACCGGCGTTGAGGACGTAGACGAGGTCGCCACGGGCCGCGACGCTGACCGGCAGCAGGCCACCGGACCAGATGACCTGGAGCTTGTGCAGCCTGGTGCCCTCGACGCGGAAGACAGTGACGGTGTTGCTGCCGGCGTTGACGGCGAACAGCAGCCCCTTGTGATAGGTCAGGGAACCCTGCGAGGCCAGCGCGTCGAGCGGCGCGCCGATGGTGAAGCCACCCAGCCCGCCCGTCTCGTACTCACCCGCCTTGGTGAGACGGCCGTCCTCGTCGCGGTCGTACACCTTGATGGTGTTGCCCTCGGCCTTGTTGGTCTGGACGAAGACCGCGCCCTCGTCGCCGTGGTGGTGATCACCCCCCTTGCGGTCGTCGTGGTACCCGGGGCCACCGCCATCGGCGAGGGCGGTCCCGGGGATCGATCCGATGCTGGTCAGACCTGCCAGGAGGGCTGCCGCGAGTGCGACACTGCGCTTCATCACTGACTCCTCATGCATCCGAAGGGAGGAATACGAGTTTTCCTCTCTTTCGAAAGTTATCGGACCAGCTATCGCAGATCGCCATACTTACCCTAAAGCGGTAATTTCGTGCCGTTCCATGGAATGACCAGACGCACCCACCGGGGGTCAGCTACCCCGCCGCGACCTACGCCCGCTGAGGCCGACGCTCAGCTGGCGTCAGGCCACCACGGTTCCAGGACGGCCGGGTCGGCGACGTACTCCCGCACCGGCGTCCGCTGCTCCGCAGGCAGGGGCAGCGCGCGGAGGCGCTCGCCCCACTCCGGCACCCGATCGTCCTTGTCCAACACGGTCGCCAGTTCGATCAGGGCGGCCAGCGCCATCGCCTGCTCGACCACCGGCGCGTCCTCCGCGCGGCGGCGCATCCCCGAGTCGAGCGCCCGGTAGGCCGCCTGATCGTCCAGCTTGAACTCGCGCAGGATCCGCGCGTTGTCGAGCACCCGGGCCAACCCCGCAAGCTCCTTCGAACCGCCGTACTCCACGTCCTTCGGCTCATCCCGCTGGATGAAGGTGATGGTGTTGCCCGACGGGTCGACGATGCTGAACCGCGACGCTCCGGCCCGGTAGCGGGTCATCCGCGGCAGGCCCTTGACCAGCACCTTGCCGTAGCTGCGGCGCATCGCCTCGGTGAACACCTCGTGGTACGCGGCGACCGCGTCCACCAACACCAGGCAGCCGCCGGAGTGCTCTCTCGCCGGGTCGAGATCCTTCGGCGCCGGCCCGTAGTGCAGGTCGAAGCCGCTCCACCGAAACGCCAGGTACACGTACGGCCTGGTCTGCTCGTAGGTCACCTCGAACCCGAGCGCCCGCCAGAACGCCAGTGTCTGCTCCGGGTCGGCACAGTGCAGCAGCGGCACTGCGGTCTCGTTCGGTTGGACACGGTCCGCATTGGTGGTCATGGTCGCTCCCCGTCCGGTCGACAGGCCGGCCATTGTGCCAGCACCGTCGGACGGCTTCGACGGGTTTCGTCTCCTACCCGGGGAGGAGACGGGCTCCGACCACCGGCCGCGACCAGGGCTCGGGGTCGGACGCGACCGGCGGGCGCGGCCACGAACATCTACAGGCATGACAACCCTGCTGCGCCGGGCGACGCACTGGAATCGCCCAATGATGGTCTTCGTCTCCGCGATGGCGGTGCTCGCCGTCGTCGCGGCGGTCGGCATCCTTGTCGACCCGCGCGTCCTCACCGGAGCGCCGATCTGGCTCAAGCCGTTCAAGTTCGCGGTGTCCTTCGTGCTGTACGGCGCGACGCTCGCCTGGATGCTCTCCCTGCTGCCGCGTCGCAGCCGGGCCGCCGAGTGGGCCTTCACTGTCATCGTCGCGATGGCGGTGATCGAGATGCTGGTGATCGTCGGTCAGGTGGTACGCGGGCAGACCAGCCACTTCAACGACACCACTCCCCTGAACACCGCGCTGTTCGCGGCGATGGGCGCGGCGATCATGGTGCTCTTCCTCGCGCACCTCGTGGTCGGCATCGTGGTGCTGATCCGGCGGATCCCGGACCGGGCGGCTCTGACGGCCGTCGGGTGGGGGCTCGGCCTGTCCCTGCTGGGCATGCTCGCGGCGGTACCGATGGCGCTGCCCATGCAGGACCCGGGGATCGAGGGGATCGGCGGGGCGCACAGCGTCGGCGTGCTCGACGGCGGGCCGGGGTTGCCGATCGTCGGCTGGAGCACCACCGGCGGTGACCTGCGGATCGGGCACTTCGTGGGGCTGCACGCGCTGCAGGCGTTGCCGATCCTGGCGATCCTGCTGAGCCGGTTCGCCACCCGGTTGGACGAGCGCACCCGCGCCCGGCTGCTGGTCGTCGCGGGCGGCGCGTACGGCGTACTCACTGTGTTGTTGACCTGGCAGGCCCTGCGCGGACAGCCGCTGTTGCGCCCGGACGCCGCCACCCTCGTGGCGGTCGCGGCCCTGGTGGTCGCGACGGCGACCGCGACCGGCCTGGTGCTGGCCCGCCGCCGCCCTGATGTGGCGCTGGCCGCATGACCGCGACGCTGTTCGCCCTGACCTTCGCGGTGGCCGCGCCGTTCTGGGCGCTGATGATCCTGCTGCCCCGCTGGTCGTGGACCGCCCGGATCATCGCCTCGCCGCTGATCGTGCTGCCGGTCGTGCTGATCTACGCGCTGCTGGTCCTTCCGGCGTTCGGTGACGTGCTGCCGGCCGTGGCGTCGCCGACCCTGACCGGGGTGCGCGACCTGCTCGGCACCTCCGACGGGGCGGCGGCGGGCTGGGCGCACATGATCGCGTTCGATCTGTTCGTTGGGCGGTGGGCGTGGTTGGACAGCAGGGAACGGGGGGTGCCGGCGCTGGTGATGGCTCCAGTGCTGCTGCTGACCATCCTGCTCGGACCGCTCGGCCTGGCCGCCTACCTCGCGGTCCGGACCCGGTGGCGGCGGCCGGCGACCGCCGCCACCGGCCCGCAGCGCCTAGGCTGACCGTCGTGAGCTGGCTGGTGCGACTGTTCGACCTGCGGGACACACTCGTGCGGATGGTGCTGCTCGACCTCACCGGGTTGTGCTACCTGCTCGTCGTCCCGCACTCCACCAGCACGCCCACGACGGCACAGTGGGTCCTCGCGGTGCCAGCGTTCGCGATGGCGCTGGCGGCGCACCGTCGACCGGTTGTCAACATGGTGGCGCAGGCCGCCCTGCTGGCGGTCGCCATCAGCCTGATCGACGACTTCACCATCAACCAGGTCGGCGCCAGTTGGGCGTTGCTCGAGATGACCATGCGGGCGCGCGGCCCCCGGGCCATCTGGCTGGCCACCGCGCTGCTGGTGGTGGTCGACCTGACCGACTCGATCGGCGACCCGCCACGCCGGTTCGCCTCCGGGGTCGTCGGGCTCGCCGTGGAGGTCGGCGTGCCGGTGCTGCTCGGCCTGGTCATCCGCGCCAACCGGGAGCTGGGCCGGCAGGCCGTGGAACGGGCCCTGGCCGAGCAACGCCAGCACGAGTCGGAGAGCCGCGCGGCCCGCGCCGACGAACGCAGCGCCATCGCCCGCGAGCTGCACGACGTCGTCGCGCATCACGTGGCGTCGATGGTCCTGCGGGTCGGCGTGGCCCGGCACGTGCTCACCGACCCGGACCCCCGGGTGGCCGAGGTGTTCGACGACGTGCACGGCACCGGCACCGCGGCCCTCGCGGAGCTGCGCCGGCTGGTCGCGGTGCTGCGCAACCCCGACGGGGTACGCGGCGACGCGGCGCTGACCGCCATCGAGCCCACCGCGCTGCCGGCGGCGCTCGGCGCGTCCATCGACCGGGCCCGCCAGGCCGGTATCACCGTGGAGGCCGACCTCGACCCGGCGATCGGTTCCCTCGACGCGGTGCGCGGCATGGCGGTGCTGCGACTGACCCAGGAGGCGCTGACCAACGTGGCCAAACACGCGGGAACGTCCGCGCTCGCGCACCTCGTGGTCGCCGTCCGGGACGGCGCGGTGCACTGGGAGGTCAGCGACAACGGCCGTGGTGGGGTGCCGGTGGGCGTGCCGGCCGGCGGTGGGCACGGCATCACCGGAATGCGCGAGCGGGTCGAGGTCCTCGGCGGCCGGCTGGAGGCCGGCCCGACGGAAACGGGGTGGCGGGTGCGGACCGTGCTCCCGGCCAACGCCACCGAGCCGTCGACCCGGTCGCTGCCCCGCGACCGTGCGGCGTCCGCCGGCTCCCCCGCACCGGAGCCGGCGTGATCCGGGTGCTGCTGGTCGACGACCAGCACCTCATCCGGGCCGGGCTGCGCATGCTCTGCGACGCCCAACCCGACATCGAGGTCGTCGGGGAGGCCGACAACGGCCGCGAGGCGATTGCGCTGGCCGGGCGGCTCGTCCCCGACGTCGTCGTGATGGACCTGCGGATGCCCGGTGTCGACGGGATCACCGCGACCAGCCGGATCCTCGCCGACCGTCCCACCACCCGCATCCTGGTGCTGACCACGTTCGGCGACGACGACCACCTGTACCCCGCGTTGACCGCCGGGGCGTGCGGGTTCCTGCTCAAGGACGCGCCCCCCATCGAGCTGCTGGACGGCATCCGCCGGGCCGCCGTCGGTGACAGCCCGTTCAGCCCGGAGGTGCTGCGTCGCCTCGTCCAGCGCGCGGTGCACGCCCGCCCCGACGCCCCACCGGTCCTGCCGGGTCTGACCGCCCGGGAACGCGACGTGCTCGACCTGGTCGCCGAGGGTCTGTCCAACACCGAGATCGCCGACCGGCTCCACATCGGCGTCACCACGGTCAAGACCCACATCACCAGCCTGATGGCCAAGACCGACAGCCCCAACCGGGTCCGTCTGGCGCTGTTCGCTCGCGGCGTCTGACGCGCGGAAGCCGTCCGCTCGCGCCTCTTGACGTGCCGCTGGGAGCGCTCCAAGATCAGCTGGAGCGGAGCCGCACGAACGGCGGGCCGCCCGAGGCGGGTGTGGTGGTCTGTTGCTGGGCGCATTCGGTCTGAGCGAGCTGGAGGAGAAGGTCTACCTGGAGTTGGTCCGGGGCAGTGCCGGGACCGCTGCGGAGCTGGCACCACGGGTCGCGGCCACGGTCGCCGAGCTGGAGCACGCGCTCGACGCCCTCACCCGGGCCGGGCTGGTCCGCGTGGTCGCCGGCCGCGCCGGTGCCGCCCCACCCGACCTGGCCATCGAGTCGCTGCTGAACCAGCGGATGCGCGAGCTTCAGGAGGCGCGGGTCGGCCTGTGGGACTGGCTGCGGCAGCAACGCCCGGCGGACCCGATGGACCAGGACGTCCAGCTGGTGGTCGGTGTTCCCGCGATCATGCAGGCGTTCGACCAGTTCCTGCGCGGGGCGCAGGAGGAGGTGCTCGGCTTCGACCGCCCGCCGTACGCGGCAGTGCTGCAGGACAACCCGACCGAGATCGAGATGCTCGGCCGGGGCGTCGCCTTCCGGGTGGTGTACGACCGGCGGGGGTTGGAACGGCCGGGTGCGGCCGCCCACATCGGCCGGTTCGTCGCCGCCGGTGAACAGGCACGGGTCGCCGCGAACGTGCCCGGCAAGCTCGCCGTCGCCGACCGCCGGGTCGCCCTGATCTCCTTCCCCGCCCGCGCCGACAGCACCGAACCGTGGGCACTGGTGGTGCGGGGCGCCACCTGGGTGGAGGTGCTCGTGGCGCTGTTCACCGAGGTCTGGGACCGGGCCACGCCGCTGCGGCTCGCCCCGGCCAGCGAGGTGGTCGACGACGTCGAGCGGCAGAGCACGCCCACCCTCGTCGACCGGCAGATCCTGTCCCTGCTGATGACCGGGCTGCCGGACAAGGCGGTCGCCTCCCAGTTGGGCATCTCGCTGCGGACGGTGCAGCGGCGGTTGCGGCAGTTGATGGACGCGACCGGGAGCGCCACCCGGATGCAGCTCGGCTGGTTCATCGCCCGCCACGACTGGCTCTGAACCCGGCGGTGGGGGGCCTGCCGACACGGGAGGTGACGGCAGGCCCCGGTGCTCACTTCGTGACCGTCACCGACACGGTGACCGGGGTGGACGCGCCCTTGGCACCGTTGTTGGTGACCAGCAGCGTGGCGACGTACGTGCCCGGTGCCAGGCCGGTGGTGTCCACAGTGACGGCCAGCGTGCCCTTCGCCCCGGCCGGCACCTCGCCGGAGGTGGCGGCGGACAGCCATGGCACGTCGCTGTACGCCGGCAGCGACCCGTCGACGTGATAGACCTTGGCGCCGTACGGCCGGCCGGTCGCGTTACCGAGCACCCACAGGTTGCCCTGCTCGTCCAGGTCCAGCCCGGCCCCGCTGAGCGGGTTCGGGTCCGGGTCGGGCACCGAGGCCAGCGGCAGGCAGGTGGCCGGGTCGAGCGCCCAGATCGACTCCTTGGAGTCCTGGTTGATGCCCCACAACACGTTGTGTTCCTCGTTGAGGGCCAGGCCGGTCATCCACGGGATGGGCGGGGTGCACTCCCCCAGCACCGAGCCGGGCTGCGGGTGCGACAGCCCGGCGAGGTGCCGGATGCGGTTGTCGCCGCTGAGGTAGAAGGTGTCGTCCGAGGCGCGGTAGGCCAGCCCGTAGTAGAGCTTGCCGGCCCACGGCCCGGTGATGGTCTCCTTCACCTGCAGGGTGTCCGGGTCGAAACACACGATCGGCAGGTCCCCGATGAACGACATCTTCGGCGCGCACATCAGGTCCCGGCTCGCCACGTACGCCATGTCCGAGGGCCAGCCGTCGATCGGCAGCACACCCTTGGCCAGTGACCGGCCGTCGGTGCTGAAGCGCTGCAACTGCCCGAACAGGTACGAGTTGGAGACGATCAACTCGCCGTTGCGGTAGCCGACGCCGTAGGCGTTGTAGAGCTCCTTGAGCGGGAACGAGCTGAGCTGCCGGCCGGGGATGCCGGTCGGCGGGGTGGGCGAGTTGATTTCCCGGGCCAGCCAGGTGGCCGGCAGGTCACCCCGGTTGGTCAGCGTCACCGTCGCGGTCCGGGTCGCCCCGGCGCGGGCGGTCACCGAGATCGCGTTCCTGTTGGCCAGCAGCAGCGGCGTACGCAGCGCCAGGTCGTGCGTGACGACCGTCGACTCGACCACGTCGACGGTGCTCCCCGGCAGGTCGTAGCCCGGTTGCAGCGCGGTCACCGTGACCGGTCCGGCCGGCGCCTCCAGCTGGTAGAAGCCGTCCGCGTCGGTGGTAGCGGTGACCGGCTGCGGGGCGTCGGCGGACTCGACCCGTACCGTCGCGCCGGCCAGCGGCTGACGGTCGTTCGCGTCGCGCACCGTGCCCCGCAGCAGGCCCCGACCGGCCACCCGGAAGGTGACCGCGTCGCCCGCGTCGAGTGCCTGCTCGTCGCGCGAGTAGGTCAACGCGTCGCGGCCGGTGGCGTCCTCGATGCCGACGGTCGCCGAGCCGCCGGCCCCCGCCGCGGTGGTGGCGAGCTTGCGGTACTGGATGGTGACGGTGCCGTTCTCGCCGAGGCGTACCTGCACGTCGATCCGGTTCTTCGGCGCGCTCTTGAGCGCGGCCCGGTTCCAGCTGACCACGAACTGTCGGGCCGTGCCGGTGCCGGACACCCTGGTACGCACCGTCGAAGCGTGGTCCAGGATCAGGTCGTCCCAGAACGCGTAGACGGCCGGCGCCGAGACCGCCGGGGCGGGCAGCGGACCATTGTCGCCGACCGAGATGCTCGTGTCGACGCCGAGGGTCAGGTAACCGTCGGTGTGCACGGTGAGCCGACGGTAGGTGCTGCCGTAGAAGGTCATCGGGAACGGCAGGTCGACGGCCCGGCTCGCGGCGTCACACCGGTGAGGGCGAGCACGCTGCCGCCGTCGACCCACTGCGCGGTGGCCGTCCCCGCCTGGTAGCCGTGCCGGTCGGCCTTCGCGGCGAGCGCCACGTCCACCGTCTGCGGCCCGTCGACGCTCAGCGCGACAGTCTTCGGTGCCAGCCATCGGCCGTACTCGACCAGCAGGTCGTAGTCGGCCTCGGGCAGCATCCCGGTGTAGTGACCGTCGGCGTCGGTGACGAATGCCGGGAACGTCTCCCCGGCGAGCGCCAACCGGGCGCCCACGACCGGTTTGCCCGCCGGGTCGGTGACCCGACCCTGGATCGCCTGCCACGGCGCGGGCTCGGACAGGTCCACGGTCAGGTTGGTGGTGCCGCTGGTCGACACGGTGATGCTCTGCCGTACGGTCCGCCGCGCGAAGAACGACGCGGTCAGGGTGTACTCCCCGGCCGGGACCCGACCCAGTTGGACGGTGCCGCGCGCCTCGGTGCGGGCGGTGCGGGTGACCAGCGCGGAGGTCAGGGTGATCTTCGCACCGGAGAGCACGGTCCCGTTCAGCTTCGCGTGCACCACGACGCCGCCGAGCTGCGCCGCCGAGGCCTGGGTCACCAGGTCGTACGCGTCGAGCCGACCCTCGCCGTAGACGTTGTTGTCGGCCGGGGTGCCACCGCACTGAAGGTCGTTGACGTCGTGCGCGGTGCGGTCCAGCAGTTCCCGGGTGGTCGCCAGGTCGCGGCGCAGGTTCGGCACCGCCGACCACGCCAGGGCGACCGCGCCGGCGACGTGCGGCGCGGCCATGGAGGTGCCGTCGCTCATGCCCCAGTCGCTGCCCGGCACTGACGAGAGGATGCCCACCCCAGGGGCGGTGATGTCCGGCCGTACCGCGTCCTCGCGGCCCGGCCCACGGCTGGAGAAGTCGGCGATCACACCGGTGGAGTCGGTCGCGCCGACGGCGTACGCCAGCGGGTTGGTGGCCGGGTGCCCCGCCG
>NZ_JAGPXZ010000730.1:0-3024 GCF_018070305.1 Micromonospora sp. M51
ATGTTCTCCCGGCGGCTGCCACCGTTCGAGCCGCCCCGCCCGCCGGACGGCGACCGGCAGGTCCTCCTCGACGCCCTGGGCGAGCTGGGCGAGCACGCCCGGGCCGAGGGGGTCACCCTCTTCCTGGAACCCCTCAACAGGTACGAGGACCACATGGTCAACCGGCTCGACGAGGCCGTGGCGCTCTGCGCCACCCTCGGGCTGCCGTCGGTCCGGGTGGTCGCCGACACCTTCCACATGAACATCGAGGAGGACGACGTGCACCGCGCGCTGCGTGCCGCCGCGCCGTACCTCGGGCACGTGCAGGTCAGCGACTCCAACCGGTACCAGCCCGGCGCCGGGCACCTGGACTGGACGGCGCTGGTGCGTACCCTGCTGGAGCGGGACTACCGGGGGTGGCTGTCCCTGGAGTGCCGGCTGCGCGGCGACCCGGTCCGCGCCCTGCAACAGGCCGCCACCGTGCTGCGCCACGCGCTGCCCCGGCGGGCCGCCGCATGACCGCCGGTGCTGGGCAGACAGGTGTCGGCGCGCCCGCCGCCGAGTCGGCCCGCAACGGCGTGCCCGCCGACTCCCCAGCGACGCGCGCCGACGCCGCCCGCACCGGTGGCCCGGCCGACCCGAGCGGGCTGCGTCAGCTCGCGGTCGACACGCTCGACGCCAACTGGGAACACGACCACACGGTGCCGTCGCGCACCCTCTACCCGCACCAGTGGAGCTGGGACTCCGCGTTCATCGCGATCGGGCTGGCCCACGTCCGCCCCGAGCGCGCCTGGCGGGAGCTGGCGAGCCTGTTCCGGGCACAGTGGGCCGACGGCCGGGTGCCGCACATCGTGTTCAACCCGGCGCTGCGGGTCGGCGCGTACTTCCCCGGACCGGAGATGTGGCGCTCGGCCGACGTGCCCGGAGCACCGGCGGTGGCCACCTCCGGCCTGGTCCAACCCCCGGTGCACGCGCTCGCCGCGTTGCTGGCGTACCGGCGGGCACCCGACCCCGCCGGCCTGGCCGCGCTGCGCCGGCTCTATCCCGCGCTGGTCGCCCAGCAGCGCTACCTGGCCGACCGGCGGGACGTGGCCGGCGACGGGCTGGTCTGCGTCGTGCACCCGTGGGAGTCCGGATTGGACAACAGCCCGGCCTGGGACGAGCCGATGGCGGCGGTGCCGGCCGAGGCGGCTGTCATGTCCGCGTACCGTCGGCACGACACCGCGCACGCCGACGCCGCGCACCGCCCCACGGACCTGGACTACGCGCGTTACCTGGCGATCGTCGCCGCCTACCGCGACCACCGTTACGCCGACCGCGACCTGGCCGCCGGTCACCCGTTCCTGGTGGAGTGCCCGCTGTTCAACGCGGCCTTCGGGGCCGCCGAACACGCCCTCGCCGAGGTCGCCGCGCTCGTCGGCGGCGACCCCGGGCCGCACCGGGACCGCGCGGCCCAGATCACCGAAGCCCTGGTACGCCGGCTGTACGACCCGGACACCGGCACGTTCCAACCCCGCGACCTGCGCACCGACCGGGTGGTGAGCGCCCGGACCGTGCTCGGGCTGGCACCGCTGATCCTGCCCGACCTGCCGAGCCGGCAGGTCGACGCGCTGGTCGTCGAGGCCCGCTCGGCGCGTTTCGGGGTGGCCCGGCGGATGGACCGGCCGTTGCCCACCTACGACCGCACCGCGCCCGACTTCGAGCCGCTGCGCTACTGGCGCGGGCCGAGCTGGCTCAACATCGGCTGGCTGATCCGGCGGGGGCTGCTCACGCACGGACACCCGGAGTTGGCCGCCGGGCTGCGCCGCTCGATGGTCGGCCTGGTGGCCGGGGCCGGCTGCCACGAGTACTTCCACCCGGACACCGGCGCCGGGCTGGGCTCACCGGCGTTCAGCTGGACCGCCGCGCTGCTGCTCGACCTGCTGGCCGACTGAGCGCGGGATCCGGGTGGTAGCGTGCCCGATCCCACCGGCCGGAAGGAGCGTCGTGCGCGAGATCGACAAGGTGGCCTGGATCCTCATCGAGGACGGCAGGGTGCTGAGCACCAGGTCGCAGGGGAAGGACGTCTGGTACCTGCCGGGTGGAAAACGCGAGCCCGGCGAGACCGACCTGGAGACCCTGCGCCGGGAGATCGACGAGGAGTTGAGCGTCGAGGTCGACGTGTCCGGCGCCGTGCACCTGGGCACCTTCACCGCTCAGGCACACAGCCACACGACCGGCACCACAGTGCGGATGACCTGCTACCGAGCCGGCTACCAGGGCCGGCTTCGGCCGGCGAGCGAGATCGCCGAGATGGCCTGGCTCGGGTACGCCGACCGGCACCGCACCTCGGCGGTCGACCAGATCATCTTTGACCACCTGCTGGCCGAGGGGCTGCTGACCTAGCGCCAGTTTGTCGCGCCCGGCCAGGGGTAACCGCCCGAGCGTGACCGACGGCGACGGGTTCCCGTACTTCATCGACGCGGTGTCCAACCGGTCCGGCCTGCCGGCCGAGCAGGCCGCGGTGCTCGCCCGGGCCGTACTCCAGACCATTGCCGAACGGGTGATCGGCAGCGCGCCCGGCGACCTGGTGGGGCACCTACCGGACGAGGTCGGCGGCTACCTGAGCGGCCCAGCCCCGGATGCGGCCGGGACCGGCGGACCGACCCCGGATCCGGTGGTGCCCGTCGGCTCGGACCCCGGCATGGACGCGATCCACACCGGCGTGGGTCTGGATGTCGGCGGCGCCACCGCCGTTCCACCGCCGGACGCCGGCCCCGCCGAGTTCCTGCGGCTGGTGGGAGAGCGCGCCGGGGTGGACCCGGCCACCGCCCGGGCCGGAACCGGGGCCGTCTTCGCCACCCTGCGGTCGGCGATGACGGTACGGGAGTTCCGGGAGATGGTGGCGCGACTGCCGCGCGACGGCGGCGGCAGCCCCAAGTTCCCGTAGTCCGGCCCGTACCCGCCCTGACCGGCCCCTGCGGCGAGGTCCGCTCGCGTTGCACGGGGTTGATGGGTCAGCGCCGCGTTCGGTACTTTCGCCTCTCATGCCGAGCAGTGCGGGGG
>NZ_JAGPXZ010000731.1:0-3008 GCF_018070305.1 Micromonospora sp. M51
TTCGGGCTCTCCCGCACCGCCGCCGCGGCCCTGGTCGACGCCGGAGACGCGCTGGTCGACGGCGCCGCCCGGCCCAACTCGCACAAGGTCAAGGCCGGCTCCTGGCTGGACGTCACGCTGCCCGCCCCGGTCGCACCGCCGACAGTGGTGCCGCAGGCGGTGCCCGGCCTGCGGGTGGTCTACGCCGACGACGACATCGTCGTGGTCGACAAGCCGGTGGGGGTGGCGGCGCACCCGAGCCCCGGGTGGACCGGCCCGACGGTGATCGGCGCGCTCGCCGCGATCGGGCACCGCATCTCCACCAGCGGCGCCGCCGAGCGTCAGGGTGTGGTGCACCGGCTCGACGTGGGCACCACCGGGATCATGGTGGTGGCCAAGAGCGAGCAGGCGTACACGGCCTTGAAGCGGGCCTTCAAGTACCGCGAGGTCGACAAGGGCTACCACGCGGTCGTGCAGGGGCACCTGGACCCGCTGCGGGGGACCGTCGACGCGCCGATCGACAGGCACCCCACCCACGACTACCGGTGGGCGGTGGTCTCCGGCGGCAAGCCGAGCATCACCCACTACGACACCCTGGAGGCGTTCCCGGCGGCGAGCCTGGTCGACGTCCGGCTGGAGACCGGCCGGACGCACCAGATCCGGGTCCACTTCTCCACCCTGCGGCACCCCTGTGTGGGTGACCTCACCTACGGTGCCGATCCCACCCTCTCGGCCCGTCTCGGCCTGTCCCGACAGTGGCTGCACGCCCGCGAACTGAGCTTCCTGCACCCCCGAACGGGGGACGAGGTCCGGTTCGTCAGCGACTACCCTGACGACCTGGACCGTGCGCTCCAGATCCTGCGTGACTGAGCGGCGACCGCCCGACACCGATCCACAGAGGGGATCCCGCCCGTGCGCGCCGGCAACCTGCTGCGGCAGTTGGACCAGCGGCTGCTGCCGCCGCTGACCCGGGCCGTGGCCCGGCTGGGCGACCGGTCGGCGCGGTTCGGCGTGCTCAGCTGGGCCGCCGTGCTCTCCGCGGCGGCGGTGCTGGGCACCGCCGTCTGGGCCGTCGATGACACCCCGGTCGGCGACCGGACGGTCGGTGAGGTGACCCGGGTCGGCGTCGTCGACGGCGACTCGGTCCCCGCCTACCTGCGGTCGGCCGCGGCCGACCTGGCGGCGCTGCCGGCGTCCGCCCCGGCCGCCGAGGGCACGACGTACGCGCTGGTCACGCTCGACGCGTACCTGCCTCCGCAGCGGCTGGCGACGGTGCTCGGCGACGTCGGGGTGTCGACCGTCTTCGGGCGGGTTCCGCTGCCCGGCCGGCAGACCGAGATCGTCAAGATCCCCGCGATGCGGGTGCCCGACGACGTGGTCGCCGGAATGCGACAGGTGGCGGCCCGTAAGGAGACCGAGGCCGCCGACTACCGGGCCAGGGCCGCCGCGGTCGACGGCGACGGGGAGGGCGAGCGGGAGCTGCGGGAGCAGTACACCAGCGGCGCGGAGGTGGCCGCCGCCGAGGCGGCCGGTTACCGGGCCGGCTGCGCCTGCGTCTACGCGGCGGTGGTCCGCGCGACGCCGGTGGCGCTGCGCGGCGTCGCGACCCGGCCGGACGTACGGGCCGTCGACCCCGCCCCCGAGGTGTACCGGTTGGACCGCACGGTCTTCACGCCGCCGCTGCCCGAGCAGCGCGACGTGGTACGCCCACCGGCCGACACCGGGCCGAGCCCCACACCGACCCGGTCCGAGCCGCCCGCGCCACTGATCAGCGCGCCGGCGCCCTCGCCGACCGTGGGCGAATCGTCGGAACCCGCACCAGCCGTGACGACCCCGTCACCCGAACCGTCGGAGCCGGAGCCCACCGAGTCGACGCCGCCGAGCGTCACCACCTCGCCGGACGCCACCGTCGCCGAGCCGCCGTCGCCGTCGCCGTCGTCGTGATCTGCGCTGGCTGGTGTGCGCTCTGAGGTGTGGTCCGAATAGGGTTGGGTTCGTAGCCTGTCAGACAGAGATCGATGGCGCTGGGAGGGCGGGCCGTGGAGGGCAGTGAGACCGGCTGGGGCCGGCCGGCCGAACCAGCGCCGCGGTGGCGCGCGTTGTTGGACCGAGCCCGGCTGGGCGGTCGCGGCGCCGAGCAGACCGAGCCCGAGCGGCGCGGCGAGGAGCCGCCGCCAGACCCGCTGCCCCGGCGGGCGGCCCCGAACGGCTACGCCGGGCGGGCACCGGCCATCGGGCATCCCGCCGACCTGTCGTACGGCGCGGTGCCCGGTTACCGGGCCGAGGCGAGCTACCGGGTCGACCCGGCCTACCGGGCCGAGCCCGCGTACCGCGCGGAGCCGGACTACCGGGCCGAGCCGGACTATCGGGCGGAGCCCGCGTACCGGGCCGAGCCGAGTTACCGGGCCGAGCCGAGTTACCGGGCCGAGCCGGACTACCGCGCGGAGCCGGCGTACCGGACCGAGCAGCCCGACTACCGCGCCGAGCCCGACTACCGCGCCGAGCCCGGCTACCGGGCCGAGCCGGGCTACCGCGCCGATCCCGGCTACCGCGCCGAGCCGGACTACCGCGTCACGCCGGAGTACCGGGCTGAGCCGGGCTACCGGGCCGAGCCGACGTACCGGGCCGAGCCCGAGCCGCCGGCCCGTGGACCCGAGCCGGTCCCGTCGCGCTACGCCCTGCTGGACAACGGCTACCGATCGGGTCAACCGTCGGTCGAGTCGCGGTACGCCCTGCTGGAGACCGGCTACCAGCCGGAAACCGGCTACCCGGCGGCCGCGCCACCGCCGGTCGCCCCGCCGCCGGTCGTCGCTGCGCCGCCGGTCGTCGCCCCGCCACCGCCGGTCGTCCCGCCGGTCACTCCGCCACCCGCCCCGGCGATCGGTTCGGCGGTCGCCGAACGTGCCTACCCGGCCCGGATCGAGTGGCGGCCGCAGGCCGTCGACCAGGAGCAGGAACGCGCCAACGGGGTGCTCAAGCGGGACCTGGGCACGCCCCGGGTGTTCGCCTTCGCCAACCCCAAGGGCGGC
>NZ_JAGPXZ010000732.1:0-2998 GCF_018070305.1 Micromonospora sp. M51
CTCCTGCTGCCACCGCAGGATGGCGACCTGCTCGGGGGTGGTCTGCTTGGACTTGACGACCAGCGTGCCGTCCTCGATGAACGGCTTCAGGGTGTCCATCGCGCCGCCGAAGAAGTACTGGGTGTTGTTGTCATCCAGCGACCCGGCGAAGAGCTCGACGTTCAGCGGCCCCTTGGCCGTGCCCTTCGTGCCGTCCTTGTTCAGCAGGCCGAGACCGACCAGCAGCGCGGTGCCCTGGGCGACGCCGACCTTGTAGTTGTCGAAGCTGACGTAGAAGTCGACGTCCTTGCTGCCGCGAATGAGCCGGTCGTAGGAGATGACCGGGATCTTCGCGGCCGCGGCGGCCTGCAGCTGGCTGCTGAGCGCCGTGCCGTCGATCGCCGCGAGGATGAGGACATCCGCGCCCTGGGTGATCATCTGGTCGACCTGCTGCGACTGCGTGGGGATGTCGTCGCCGGCGTACTGGAGGTCGACCTTGTAGCCCTTGGCCTCGAGCTTCGACTTCACCGCGTTGCCGTCGGCGATCCACCGCTCCGAGGTCTGGGTCGGCATCGACACACCGATGGTCAGATCGCTGGGCTTCTCGTCACCGGTCTTGTCACCGCTGCCCGCACCCCCGCCGCTGCATGCCGCCAAGCTCAGCGCGAGTGCCGCGCCGCCGAGAGCAACCAGGAATTTCCTGCCCACCGGCTTCTCCTCTCAGGACTCCCCCGCCGACTGCCCGGGGCCAACTGTCATCTTTCGGGTAGTGTTAGCGCTCACAAACATTGCGTCAACACCTGATCCGAAATACCGGTGTCACGGTCTCGTAACGGAGCATCCAGGCGAGCGTAGCCATACGACCGATCAGCCGGAAGGGCAGGACGCGACAACTCAGCGTGGTCGTCCACGGCACCGACAGACCGGTGCCCGCGGACGACGTCTGTCGTCCGCGGGCACCAGCACTACCGCCGGGTCAGATGGGTCGCCGGGGCCTCGTCGGCCGGCCGACCCGATCGGCTACCGCTGCGACCACCGCTGGTTCGCCGCACCGGTGCAGGTCCAGAGGATCACCGTGGTGCCATTGGCGGTGCCGTTGTTGTTGACGTCCAGGCAGAGCCCCGACTGCACGGCGCTGATCGTGCCGTTGGCGTTGACCGCCCACTGCTGGTTGGTCCCGCCGTTGCAGTCCCAGATCTGCACCTTGACGCCGGCCGTGGCGTTGAGGGGCGCGTCCAGGCACTTGCCGAGGGCCTGCAGGGTCTGACCGCTGCGGGTCCAGCGCTGGTTGGCGGCGCCGTTGCAGTCCCAGATGACCGGCTGGGTGCCGTTGGTCGTGTTGCTGTTCGGCACGTCGAGGCAGCGCCCGGAGGCGGCGCTGGCATACGCGCTCGACGTGGTCGGCGGCGGCGTCGTCGTGCCGCCACCGCTGACCCGGTACACCACGGTGCCGTGCGCCGGGACGCTGGCGCTGATGGTCCCGCTGCTGGAGCTGGTGCCGCCGGTCCACGCGTCCACCAGCGTGAACGACGAGCCGGACTTGCCGATGGCCGCGGCAGTGGTCGAGATCGTCGTCGTCGAGCCACCCTGGTTGAACAGGGCGACGGCGACGTCACCGTTGGCGAGCCGCTTGGCCAGCACCCGACGCGTACCGTCGAACGACACCTGCGTCCCCTGCAACCCGAGCGAGTCCTGGTTGATGGCGATCAGGTTGGCATTCTTGAGGATGGTCTGCGTCGCGGCGTTCATGTTCCGCACGTCGTTGCCGGCGATCAGCGGAGACGCCATGATCGCCCACATCGCGAAGTGGCTGCGCATCTCCGTGTCGTTCATGCCACCGCGGCCGACCTCCATCATGTCCGGGTCGTTGAACCCACCCGGCCTCGCGTACGACGCCAGCGGAACTGTCACGTTGATGATGTTCTGGATGCCCATCGGGTAGCCGTTGGTCTGGCCGGTGTCCCACGCGTTGGTGATGTCCTCGGTGGTTCGCCACATGTTGGCCACGTCGCCCCAGTTGCGCTGCGGGCCGGTCTTGGCGTGGATGCTGTTGGGGTTGATGCTGTAGACGATCGGCCGGCCGGTGGCGGCCAGCGCGTCACGCATCTTGGCGAAGGTGGCCACCTGGTCGTTGATGCTGCCCTCCGGCGAGCACCAGTCGTACTTGAGGAAGTCGACGCCCCAGGCGGCGAACTGGCGCGCGTCCTGCACCTCGTGACCACGGCTGCCGGTCGCGCCCGGGTAGGAGCCGAAGTACTGCGCGCAGGTCTTGTCGACCGGTACCTGGTAGAGGCCGAACTTCAGGTTCCGGGCGTGCAGGTAGTCGCCGAGCGCCTTCATGCCGCTGGGGAACCGGCCGGGGTCGCCCTGGATGTTGCCGGAGGAGTCCCGGTTGGGATTGAACCAACAGTCGTCGACGACGACGTAGTTGTAGCCCAGGTCCCGCATACCGCTGCTGACGATCGCGTCCGCCGTCTGCCGGATCAGCGCCTCGTTGATGTTGCAGCCGAACGAGTTCCACGAATTCCACCCCATGGGGGGAGTGCGCGCCACGCCGTTGTCCAGTGCCTGCGCCGTCGGGGCGCGAAGGCCGACCAGTGTGCCGGCGAGCAGTATTCCGGCGGCCAGTACGCTCCCCCAGCGACGACCTCGGGTAGTGCGGTTCATCGAGCCTCCTTGTCGGTGGCGCCCGGCCGTGACTACGATCTCCGGTTGGTGCGCCGATAGTTGTGCGCTTATTTTTGTTAGCGTTAACAGAGACGCCCATCATGTTACGGCGACATTTCACGAGGTTCAATACCTTCACGAGGTCGTATCGTCCGAGGTCGATTGACTACACTGCGCAACGCATCGAGTCACGTCTTATCGGTGACGAAGCCGGAAATTGCCGCACGCCGACGTCGGCCCCGCACCCCCGGCCGGACCCGCACCCGCACCCGCCCAGCGGGCCGCCGCGGCGGGACCGATGCCCGCCGCGAGGGCACCGCTGATGGTCAGCGCGGTGGGGCGACACTCGGGC
>NZ_JAGPXZ010000733.1:0-2995 GCF_018070305.1 Micromonospora sp. M51
AAGCCCATGCCGAGGGCGCTGGTCGCCACCAACGCCTTGATCTTGTTGTCGAGCAGGTCCTGTTCGGCGGCCCGCCGGTCGGCGTCGTCGGACTGCCCGCTGTAGGAGGCGACCGGGTAGCCCCGGGAGCGCAGGAACTCGGCGGTCTCCCCCGCTGCCGCCACTGTCAGCGTGTAGATGATGCCCGAGCCGGGGAGCTGGTCCAGGTGGTCGGCGAGCCAGGCCAGCCGGTGTGCGGGGCTGGGCAGGTCGAGCACCCCGAGGCGCAGCGACTCGCGGTCGAGCGTGCCGCGCAGGATGAGGGCGTCACCCAACTGCTCGGCCACGTCCTGGGTGACCCGGGCGTTGGCGGTGGCGGTGGTCGCCAGCACGGGGGTGCGGTCGGGCAGCTCGGCGAGGAACGTCCGCAGCCGCCGGTAGTCGGGCCGGAAGTCGTGCCCCCAGTCGGAGACGCAGTGTGCCTCGTCGACCACCAGCAGGCCGGTGGTGGCGGCCAACTTCGGCAGGACGCCGTCGCGGAAGTCCGGGTTGTTGAGCCGTTCCGGGCTGATCAGCAGCACGTCCACCGCGCCGGTCTGGATCTCGGCGGTGATCTCATCCCACTCGTCGAGGTTGGCCGAGTTGATCGTGCGGGCCCGGATGCCGGCCCGGGCAGCCGCCTCGACCTGGTTACGCATCAGGGCCAGCAGCGGCGAGACGATGACTGTCGGCCCGGCCTGGTCGCCGTGCTCGTGGTCCCGGAGCAGGGCGGTGGCCACGAAGTAGACAGCGGACTTGCCCCAGCCGGTCCGCTGGACGCACAGCACCCGTCGCCGGTCGACGACCAGTGCCTCGATGGCGCGCCACTGATCCTCGCGCAGCCGGGCGTGGTCACCGGCCAGCCGGCGCAGCACCGCCTCGGCCCGCTCCCGTACGCCTGCCCGCTCTGCTGTCTCCACCCGGCATTTCTACCAGCGCCGTCCGTCATCACCCTGTTGATCAAGAGGTTTGCGTCATTCCCGGGCTGGATCCTGACCCATTTCTCTTGATCAACAGGGGATGGGCCCGGTCAGCGGCCGAGGACCGAGCCGCCGTTCACGCCCAGGACCTGACCCGTGACGAAACCGGCCGCCGGGCTGGCGAGATAGCGGACCGCTTCGGCGATGTCGTCCGGCAGCCCGGCCCGCCCGACCAGGGTCGCCGCCACCCGCTTCGCGTGCCCCTCGGCGGTCATCCGGTCACCGAAGAACTCCGTCTCGGCGACGTAGCCGGGGCTGACCACGTTGACGGTGATCTGCTCCGGACCGAGCTGCGCCGCCAGGTCGTACGCCCAGCCGTGCAGGGCCGCCTTCGCCGCCGAGTACGGCCCACCGCCGCCCCGCTGCGCGGAGATCGAGCTGATGAGGATCACCCGCCCGCCGGGTCGACGCAGAGCCGGGCGCAGCGCCTCGGTCAGCAGCACCGCGGTGAGCACGTTGGCGTCCAGGTTGGCCCGCCAGTACGCGGCCGTCCCGGCCAGCGTGTCGGTGTCCCCGCTCAGGTAGCCGCCAGCGTTGTTGACCACCACGTCGACCGGCCGACCGTCGACCGCCGCCAGGACCCGGTCCAGCTGCTCCGGGTCGGTCAGGTCCGCGGTCACGGTGGTGACGGCGTCCGGCCGACCGCATTCGGCGGCGATCCGCGCAGCGGCATCCGCCAACACGTCGGCCCGCCGCCCGACGATCAGCACGTCGTACCCATCCCGGGCGAGTGCCCCCGCCACCGCCGCCACGATCCCGGTCCCGCCCCCGCTGACAACCGCAACCCGCGAGTCCATCTCCCCTACCTCCCCATCCGCAGCACCTCGTCGATCATGAAGTTATCGCCATCCGCCACGGCGTGTCATGGCCACAACTTCATGATCGACGAGCAGGGGGTGGGGTTAGCGGGGGGAGCGGGGGCGGAGGGAGCGGGTGAGGTGGGACAGGCGGGGGGCCAGGCTGGTTATGCCGCCGGGGAAGAAGTAGACGGCCAGGATGAAGACCGTGCCCAGGACGAAGAGCGGCTGACTCAACGGACGGCTGAGAACGGCCGGCAGGTTGTCCACCGCGTCGCTGGTGCCGAACGCGGTGAGACGGTGGTCCAGGTACATGTAGAGGACACCGCCGAGCACCGGCCCCCACCGGGTGCCCGGCCCGCCGAGCACCACCATCACCAGCAGCGACAGGGTCAGCTCGGACGACGTGATGTGCGGCGACGCGCCGCCGACGATCAGGACGTAGACCACCCCGCCCGCCGACGCCAAGCCGCCGGCCAGGGTGAACGCCACCAGCTTGTAGCGGTACGGGTCCAGCCCGAGCACACCGATCCGCCGCTCGTCGTCGCGCAGCCCGGCGAGCACCCGCCCGGTCGGCGACCCGCTCACCCGGTGCACCACGAAGACCACAAGCGTCAGGTACGCCAGTGCCAGCCAGTACAGATTGACCGTGTTGGTCACCCCCACCAGCCCGGCGGGCAACCCGGACACGTCCAGCGGCAGGCCCTCCTCGCCGCCGGTCAGCCCACCGAAGTCGCGGGCCACCAGGATGGCCCCGACCTGGGCGAACGCGAGGGTGACCATGGCGAACGCGATGCCCACGGTCCGCAGCGCCACCGCGCCGAGCAGCGCGGCGAGGATGGTGCCGCCGGTGATCGTCAGCAACGCCGCCTGCCACAGCGGCAGACCGGCCCGGGTGACCAGGATGTCGGTGCCGTAGACGCCGGCCGCGAAGTAGAGCGCGTGCCCGAAGGAGAGCATCCCGGTGCGGCCGAAGAGCAGGTCGTACCCGGCCGCCAACCCGCCGAAGATCAGGCAGATGGCGAGCAGTTGCAGGGTGCCCGGCGAGTTGACCGGCCCCTCGAAGATCCCGGGCAGGGAGATCGTCGAGTACGGCAGGATGGCCAGCACCACCAGCGCTACCAGCGGCAGGAACGGCCGGACCCGGTGCCACCGCCCCCGCTGCGGACTCAGTTCGTCGGGCACCTGCGCCCGAGGCGC
>NZ_JAGPXZ010000734.1:0-2992 GCF_018070305.1 Micromonospora sp. M51
TTCAAGGAGATGGTGTCGAAGCTGCACGGCGCCGGGCTCGAGGTGATCCTCGACGTCGTCTACAACCACACCGCCGAAGGCAACGAGCTCGGGCCGACGCTGTCGTTCAAGGGCATCGACAACGCCAGCTATTATCGCCTGCTGCCGGACCGGCGGCGCTATTACATCAACGACACCGGCACCGGAAACACCGTCAACCTGTCCCATCCCCGCGTCATCCAGATGGTGATGGACAGCTTGCGCTACTGGGCCGGGCACATGCATATCGACGGCTTCCGCTTCGACCTCGGCACCATTCTCGCCCGCGAGGTCTACGGTTTCGACGAGCAGAGCGGCTTCGTGTAGGCGATGGACCAGGACCCGCTGCTGGCGACCGTCAAGCTGATCGCCGCGCCCTGGGATTGCGGCCCCGGCGGCGATCAGGTCGGCGGGTGAGCGGACGGCCAACTGGGGGCGTTCGGTCGAGGTCATGTCGGAAGCCTGCGGCGGGGGCACCGGGCCCGGCCACCCCTGTGGACGACACGCGGCTTATCCACAGTTACGCAGCGTGTTTTCCCTGCTCATGCCACACCGACGAGTGCCGAAAGAGCGCCGATGTCGTCGGGCGACACCTGGCTGTCGTAAGGAGCGGTTACCGTGCGCTGATGGACCTGGCGTACCTGCGCGCGCATCCGGCGCACCTCCCGACCTTCCGGACCCATCAGCGGCTCCGGGAGACGCCGGTCGCCGGTGGAGACATCTGCGCCGCCGCCCGGCTCACCCTCGACGACGGCCACTCCGTCTTCGCCAAGTCCTGGCCGGAGAACGCCGACCGACCGGTGCCGGAGGGCTTCTTCGCCGCCGAGGCCGCCGGCCTGCGCTGGCTGCGGGAGGCGGGCGCGGTCGCCGTACCCGAGGTGATCGTGGTGTTGCCGGAGCTGCTGGCGCTCGACTGGGTGGAGCCCGGCGAGCCGACGCCGGAGGCCGCGGAGCGCTTCGGCCGGGAGTTGGCCGGGTTGCACCGGGCGGGCGCGACCACCTTCGGTGCGGCCTGGCCCGGTTTCATCGGCGCGCTTCCCCAGGACAACACCCCCACCGAGGGGCGCTGGTCGACCTGGTTCGTCGAGCGGCGCCTCGCCCCCTACCTGCGACGCTCGGTCGACGGCGGTGCGCTCAGCGGGGCCGACGCCGATCTGGTCGAGCAGGTGATCGGTCGCCTCGACGGGCTCGGCGGCGACGAGCCGCCCGCGCGCATCCACGGCGACCTGTGGCCGGGCAACGTGCTGTGGGGGGCCGACGACCGGGCCTGGCTGGTCGACCCGGCGGCGCACGGTGGGCACCGGGAAACGGATCTCGCCCAGCTCGCCCTCTTCGGCGGCATCCCCCACCTGGGTCGGGTGCTGGCCGCCTACCAGGAGAGTTGGCCGCTGTCGGACGGTTGGCGGGACCGCGTGCCGCTACATCAGCTGCATCTGCTGCTTGTGCACACCGCGCTCTTCGGCGGCAGTTACCGAGATGCGGTCGTCCGGACCGCCCGCGCCGTCCTGGGCCGGGCCGAGCGCGCTACGGTCGACAGGTGAGCGCCGCCCCGGGGTCCGACGGCGTCCTCGTCGACCGGTACGGCCGCGTCGCCCGGGACCTGCGCGTGTCCCTCACCGACAAGTGCAACCTGCGCTGCACCTACTGCATGCCGGCGGAAGGGCTGCCCTGGCTGGCCGGCCCCGAGCTGCTGACCGACGAGGAGATCGTCCGGCTGGTCCGGGTGGCGGTCGAGCTGCTCGGCGTGAGCGAGGTGCGGTTCACCGGCGGTGAGCCGCTGATCCGACCCGGGCTGGTCGACATCGTGACGGCCGTCGCCGCCCTCCAGCCCCGCCCCCGGGTCTCGCTGACCACCAACGGCATCGGCCTGGACCGGCTGGCCCCGGCGTTGCGCGCGGCCGGCCTGGACCGGGTGAACGTCTCACTGGACACCCTGGACCCGGACCGGTTCACCACGCTCACCCGCCGTCCCCGCCTCGACGCGGTGCTGGCCGGGCTGGCCGGGGCGGCGGCAGTCGGCCTCAGCCCCGTGAAGATCAACTCAGTGCTGATGCGAGGTGTGAACGAGGACGAGGCGCCAGCGCTGCTCCGCTTCGCCCTCGATCACGACTACCAGCTGCGGATCATCGAGCAGATGCCGCTGGACGCCCAACACGGTTGGGCCCGCGACACCATGGTCACCGCCGAGGAGATCCTGGCGTCCCTGCGT
The DNA here is from genome assembly GCF_018070305.1 of Micromonospora sp. M51. NCBI lineage: Bacteria > Bacillati > Actinomycetota > Actinomycetes > Micromonosporales > Micromonosporaceae > Micromonospora > Micromonospora sp. M51. The sequence continues at coordinate 2,228 of NZ_JAGPXZ010000734.1, forward strand.
ACCGCCTTCGATCTCAGCCCCGACCCGGCCGAGCGCGGTGCGGCACCGGCGGAGACCTGGCTGGTCGACGGAGGTCCCGCCCGGGTCGGTGTGATCGCCAGCGTCACCCGCCCCTTCTGCGGGGACTGCGACCGCACCCGGCTGACCGCCGACGGTCAGGTCCGCGCCTGCCTCTTCGCCACCGAGGAGTCGGATCTGCGCGCCGCGCTGCGGGCCGGCGCGGACGACGACGAGCTGGCCCGACGCTGGCGTACCGCGATGTGGGGCAAGCGCGCCGGGCACGGCATCGACGACCCGACCTTCCTCCAACCGACCCGACCGATGTCCGCGATCGGGGGCTGAGCATGCCGGGGACACCGCTGACCGTCCGCTACTTCGCTGGCGCCCGCGCCGCCGCCGGCCGCGCCGAGGAGGCCGTCCCCGGTGGGCGGTCACTCGACGACCTCACGGCCGAGCTGTCCCAGCGCCACGGCGACCGTCTCGCCGGGGTGCTGCGGGTGGCGAGTTTCCTCGTGAACGGCGTCACCTGTCATGATCGTCAGGCACCCCTACCGGCCGGGGCCACGATCGATGTCCTGCCCCCGTTCGCGGGCGGCTGAGGGAGGCGCGCACACATGATGGCGGTTCTGGGGTTCGTGGCTGTCCTGGCGCTGGTCACCGGTCTCATCCACCTCTACCTGTGGAAGCGGCTGGTTCGGGACACCACCACACCGGGTCGCTGGCGACGGGTCGGCGCGATCACCGCCGTGGTGCTGGCCGTGCTGG
>NZ_JAGPXZ010000735.1:0-2990 GCF_018070305.1 Micromonospora sp. M51
CGTACGCCGTCGTGGCGGTCGCCACCGACACCCGGGGCGACGGTGGCACCGGACCGTGGCACGCGGTGCCGGTCTTCTCCGCCTGGATCAGCGAGCCGGAGGAGCTGCCCGAGGCTGACGCCGCCGACCGGTGACCCCGGAGCGGCGAGCCGTGGCCCGAGTCCTCGTCACTGCTCGCCGAGGAGATCGGCGATCGGCAACCGTCGGATCAGGATCGCCGGCACGAGCGCGGTGAGCACGGTGAGCAACAGCGCCGCCCCCGTGACGGCCAGCGCCACCAGCGCCAGCCGTCCGTCCACCCGGCCGACCTGCAGGGCGACCGAGCCGAGACGGGCGGCTACCCCGAGGACGCAGCCGAGCGCGCCGACGCCGAGCGCCTCGTAGACCACGAGGCGGTTGAGCGTGAGGTCGGGCCAGCCCACGGCCTGGAGCGTGGCGAACTCCGCCGAGCGTTCCCGCACGTTGAGGTACTGCACGTCGGCCACGCCGAGCACCCCGAACAGCAGCACCCCGCCGACCGCCACCAGATCCACGTCGCGCACCTGCACGGAGACCGCCTCACCGAGCAGCGAACCCACCATGCCGTCGTTGAACGCCCAGAGCGCCGCCAGGATCAGCGTCACCGCGCCGACACCCGCCGCCAGGCTCGTCGCGCCGGCGATCGTACGCGCGGGTGCCCGTCGGAGATTGGCCACCGCGAGCCCGGCGAGGCTTCCCGCCGCGGCTCGTCGGGCCGGTGTCACGCTCGGGTGTAGCGCCTCCGCCGACCGGGTCCGGGCGGCCCGCAGTGCGGGCAGGGCACTGGCCGCCGCGGTCAGCAGCACCGCGAGCGGCACGCACAGCAGTGTCACCGCACCGGAGACCTGCACCCCGGCAAACCGACCGAGCAGCACCGACAGGCCGGCGCCGAGCACGCCCGCCGTCAGCCCGAGCGCCGTGGTCTCGGCGAGGATCAGCATGCTCAGCCGCCAGCCCGGCCAACCGATGCAGGCCAGGACGGCCAGTTCGCGTCTGCGGACCCGAACCGCCGTGGAGACCGCGTTGCCGACGAGCAGAACGCAGACCACCAGCAGCAGCCCCAGCAGCAGGATGTTCTTCCGATCGACGGCGGTGACGATCTCGGTCGCCACACCCTTGCGGGTACGCGCCTCCGCCAGGTTCAGGTCGGGGCGACCGAACTCGCCAGCGGGTAGCAGCACCGGACTGCGTACCGTCGATCCGCCCAGGACCACCTCGACGGTGAGGCCGGTCTGCCGTACGACCTCGTCCGCCACCATCCGGACCCGCTCCCGGGCCACCGCGTCGAACCGGTCGATCCCGGCGACCCGGATCCGCACGGAACTCAGCGGGGCGGCGGCCAACGCCGGCGCGACGCTCGCGTACAGCTCGCCGGCAGCGGTCAGGCTGGTCACCAGGCTGGGCGGGTGGCGCGGGTAACCGAGCGGGTCGTCTGTGGCAAGCAGTGGACGGTCGCCGAGCAGATCACGCGAGCGCGCGTCGGCACCCACCGGCGGGGTCGGACGGTAGAGGTCGAGTGCCTGCTGCGCGGCGCCGGCGGCGGATTCGAGCGCGTCGGGCGTGAAACTGCCCACCGGGGCGACCGACCACCCCGACCGGTCGACCAGGCTCACCGGATCCCCGGTGGCGACACCGCCGGTAGCGAGCCACGAGTCCCGCCACGCGTCGTCGATCGTCGGGTCGGCCGCGTCGGGCCCGTCGGATCGGGGCAGCAGCTGGTCGCTCCCGTCCGGCTGCGGCGCGTAGGTCGGCGGTCCAGGCCGGAGCAGGGTCATCATGGCGGAGAGTGGAGCGCGCTCGGCCACTGCGGCATCGAGCCGGGCGCGGTAGAGCCGCGCCAGGTCGTGCCGGGCCGCCTGCGACGGCCCCTTTGCCGAGGCGTTCAGCAGCGGCCAGAGCGCCTGCGTCGCGGTGCCGGGCACCTGGTCGGCGACCCGGCCGGTCAGCCGGGACACGGAGATGTCCATCCGCTCGTCCACGGCGAGGGTGTCGGCGGCGAGCACCGGCAGCGTCCGGCCGGCCGGGCCGCTCGGCGGCAGGGCGGAAGTCCCCGCGACGCGGCCCGCCGAGGCGACGGCGTCGACCCCGGTCAGGTAGCGGCCCTGACGCACCGCCTGATCGAGGCCGACCAGGCGCGCCTCAGCCGCCGGATCGATCGCGGCGATCACCGCCGGTGCCACCGACGGCAGCTGGATCTCCAGCCGGGCGGTCGCCGGCACCACTGACGCCGGCCGGCCGGAGGTGAACACGGAGGCACGCCGGAAGGTGCCGTCGGGGAGCAACTGGTACGCCTCGATGGTGCTGACCTGGGTGCGCCGGGCGTCCGGGTCGAAGCTGCCCGCCGCGATGTCGCACACCTGCCGACGCCGGCCGTCCGGCTGCACCTCCAGCGGGCCGCCGCCACCGGTGCCGGGGCACTCGGCGGCGGACGTGGGCTGGCGAACCCGGGTGCCGTCGGCGTAGATGAACGCCTGACTGATCAGGTCGGCCCGCGGCACCAGCGGCCGCCGGGACACGGAGATGTAGGCCGGCGCGGCCGTCACCGTGCTCAGTCCGCGGTCCCCGCTGATCCGGCGGGCGATCTCGATGACCTGCCGCTCGGCCGCCCGGTCGACCTGCTCTGTCACGTCCACCCGCAGGTCGGGTTGGATGTCGGCGATTCCGAGGACCGCCAGCGGTGCGGCCACCTCGACGCCGGGGACCTGTTCGATCTGCCGCCACTGCTCCAGCGCGATGCCGCCGTAGGCCGCGGTGGGTCGGTCCTGATGCAGCAGGCCGGTGACCGGTGCCGCAGGGTGCACCAGAATGTCGTACGACGGCCGGAACTGCCCGTCGACGGAACCGCTCGCGACCAGCCGGGAGGTGCTCGCGGCACCGGTCAGCACCGTGAAACCGGAGGTCGCCCTCAGGACAGCGGCGACCCTCGCCCGCGATCGGCCGGGAGTGTTCCGCAGCTGCGACCGGACCCTTCG
>NZ_JAGPXZ010000736.1:0-2983 GCF_018070305.1 Micromonospora sp. M51
CGAGGTCTACGACTACCTCCGCCTGCTCTACGCCCGCATCGGTGAGCCGCACTGCCCGGTCTGCGGCGAGCGCATCTCCCGGCAGAGCCCGCAGCAGATCGTCGACCGGGTCCTCGCCATGGCCGAGGGCACCAAGTTCATGGTGCTCGCCCCGGTGATCCGGGGCCGCAAGGGCGAATACGTCGACCTCTTCGCCGAGCTGCAGGCCAAGGGCTACGCCCGGGCACGGGTCGACGGCGTGGTGCACCCGCTGACCGAGCCGCCGAAGCTCAAGAAGCAGGAGAAGCACACCATCGAGGTGGTGATCGACCGGCTCACCGTCAAGCCGAGCGCCAAGCAGCGGCTCACCGACTCGGTCGAGGCCGCGCTGGGGCTGTCCAGCGGTCTGGTCCTGCTCGACTTCGTCGACCTGCCGGAAGACGACCCGGACCGCGAGCGCCGCTACTCCGAGCACCTGGCCTGCCCCAACGACCACCCGCTGGCCATCGAGGATCTCGAGCCCCGGGTCTTCTCCTTCAACGCGCCGTACGGCGCCTGCCCGGAGTGCACCGGCCTGGGCACCAAGAAGGAGGTCGACCCGGAGCTGCTGGTTCCCGACCCGGAGCGCAGCCTGCGCGAGGGCGCCATCCAGCCCTGGTCCACCGGGCACAACCTGGAATACTTCCTGCGCCTGCTGGAGGCGCTCGGCGAGGCTCAGCACTTCGACATCGACACCCCGTGGCGGGCGTTGCCGGCGCGGGCGCAGAAGACGATCCTGCACGGCTCCGACGACCAGGTGCACGTGCGGTACCGCAACAAGTACGGCCGTGAGCGCTCCTACTACACCGGCTTCGAGGGCGTGGTGCAGTGGATCGAGCGCCGGCACTCCGACACCGAGTCCGAGTGGTCCCGCGACAAGTACGAGGGCTACATGCGCGACGTGCCGTGCGCGGCGTGCGGCGGTGCCCGACTCAAGCCCGAGGTGCTCGCGGTCACGTTGGCCGGCAAGAGCATCGCCGAGGTCTGCAACCTGTCCGTGGGGGAGTGCGCCGACCTGCTCGCCGGCATCGAGCTGACCGACCGGCAGAAGATGATCGCGGAGCGGGTCCTCAAGGAGATCAACGCCCGGTTGCGGTTCCTGCTCGACGTCGGCCTGGACTACCTCTCCCTGGACCGCCCGGCCGGCACACCCGGGTCTCCGGTCTGGAGCACGTGGACAAGGTCGTCGGCGTGGACCAGTCACCGATCGGTCGGACGCCGCGTTCCAACCCGGCCACCTACACCGGGGTCTGGGACCACGTCCGCAAGCTCTTCGCCGAGACGACCGAGGCGAAGGTGCGCGGGTACGGCCCTGGGCGGTTCTCCTTCAACGTCAAGGGCGGTCGCTGCGAGGCGTGCTCGGGTGACGGCACCATCAAGATCGAGATGAACTTCCTCCCCGACGTGTACGTCCCCTGCGAGGTCTGCAAGGGCGCCCGGTACAACCGGGAGACCCTGGAGGTGCACTACAAGGGCAAGACCGTCTCGGACGTGCTGGAGATGCCGATCGAGGAGGCCGCCGAGTTCTTCTCCGCCATCCCGGCCATCCACCGGCACCTGAAGACGCTCGTCGACGTCGGCCTGGGCTACGTCCGCCTCGGTCAGCCCGCGCCGACCCTCTCCGGTGGTGAGGCGCAGCGGGTCAAGCTCGCCTCCGAGCTGCAGAAGCGCTCCACCGGGCGGACGGTCTACGTGCTCGACGAGCCGACCACCGGTCTGCACTTCGAGGACATCCGCAAGCTGCTGATGGTGCTGGAAGGGCTGGTCGACAAGGGCAACACGGTGATCACCATCGAGCACAACCTCGACGTGATCAAGACCGCCGACTGGCTGATCGACATGGGCCCCGAGGGCGGCCACCGGGGCGGCACCGTGCTCGCCACCGGCACCCCAGAGGAGGTCGCCGAGGTGGCGGAGAGCCACACCGGCCAGTTCCTGCGCCAGGTGCTCAAGCTCGACGGCGAGGCCAAGGGTGCGGCCGCCGCCACCACCCGGGCCGCCAGGGCCAACGGCGCCACCAAGGCACGGGCCAGCCGCAAGGTGCCGGCCGGCGCGCGCTGACCTCGCTGTGCGTGTTCGTCGGGCGGGGCGGGTCGGATGACGACCCGCCCCGCCCCATTTGCCGGGTCGGCCGGATGCCGCCATGAACCATCCGGCACAGTTGCGCGTGTGGAGAAGTGTGGCCGGCTTCCGACCGGCGCAGCGGGCCAGAGAGAGGCGAGGCATGAGTGACGATCAGGCGCTGACCGGTTCGGGTACCCAGACACGCCGTACCCTGCTCACCGGCGTCGGGGCGGTCGGCGCGGCCGTCGTCCTGGCTGCCTGCGGCAGCGACGACGGCGGCAGCGGCAGTGACGCACCCACCAGTGGGGGCCCCGCAGTGCCCAGCACCGGCGACGCCGGCGGCGGCGACCGGCAGAACGCCCAGTCGTTGGCCACCACCACCGACATCCCGGTCGGTGGCGGCAAGGTCCTCGCCGCCGAGGGCGTGGTCATCACCCAGCCCACGGCGGGTCAGTTCAAGGGATTCAGCCCGATCTGTACGCACCAGAACTGCCCGGTGACGAACGTCGACGGCGGCACCATCAACTGCACCTGCCACAACAGCAAGTTCTCGATCGAGGACGGCTCGGTGAAGGCCGGCCCGGCCACGAAGCCGCTGCCGCCGAAGAACATCAAGGTCACCGGCGACCAGATCTCGCTGGCCTGATCGCCGCCGGGCTGGTCTGGCGGCTGGGCTGGTCTGGCGGCTGGGCTGGTCTGATCGCGGGGCCGCCGGGCTGGTCTGACGGCCGGACTGGCGTGACCGCCGGGCCGGCGGGCTGATCTGGTGGTTGGGCCGGCGCCCCTTGATCGACTCGCGGTCCCGGAGATCGGGGTGTCCGTGGCGTGCCGACACCCCGACCTCCGGGACGCCGAGTGGATCACGCGCCTGCCGGGGGCTGTCGGTGCCGCGGACTAGGCT
>NZ_JAGPXZ010000737.1:0-2982 GCF_018070305.1 Micromonospora sp. M51
CGGCGTCCGGGCCGTCGTGGTCGTGCTGGTCGGTCACGATGCGCTCCCTTGCGTGGGTACGAAGGACAGCGCTGTCCGACTTACTGGATGGTATCCGCGCGGACCGGATGTCTGGAGGGCCCCCGGGTGATCCACTGCCTCCGGACGTGTGTTTTGCGGCGTGATCTCAACCACCATGATCGGTCCGCGCGGGCAGACGGTGGTGTGCGCCGGGATCGGAACATAGGGCGCTACTGAGCAATTTTCTTCAAGACGCGGCGGCCCGACGGCCCGAGGATGGTTCCTGCCGGACCGGACTCCGTCCTGGCGACGGGGGCACGCGGGCCTGTTCGGGGAGGCCCGACGCCCCCGGTCGCACGTGCCCGAGAGGGCGCCGCAGGTCCGCTGACGGGGCCTCCTCGACGGTGTCCGCACCCGCCGACGGGTCAGCCCGACCCGGTCCGGGTCTCGCCCGTGGGGGTGAGCAACCGGCGCAGGCGGGCCGGTGGATGGCCCACCTGCTCCCGGACCACCCGGGTCAGGTGTGCCTGGTCAGCGAACCCGTACTCGGTGGCCAACGCACCGAGCGGACGACCGTCGGGCTCGGCGAGCGTGTCCAGCACCGCCCGTACCCGCAGCCGGTTCCGGTAACTGGTCAGGCTGCTGCCGGTCATCCGGTGGAAGACCCGGCTGAGGTGGTGCGGCGAGCTGCCCACCTCCCGGGCGACCTCGTCCAGGCTGAGCGTGAAACCGGAGTTGGCCAGCACCTCCCGAGCCCGGTCGGCCAACCGCCGGTGGGCGACCAGCGTCGCCGGTCGACGGCGGACCGCCGGGTCGAGCCCCTCGTCCGCGCCGAGCGGGCTGTGCCGCAGCAGGTGGGTCAGGAACCGGTGCAGCCGCTCGGCCATCTCGAACCCGTCCAGCCCGCGCCGGAACTCCGCCACCAGAAGCCGGTGCGCCAGGTCCAGCGCCGCGTCGGAGGATCCGGACCACCCACCCCGGTCCAGCCAACCCTCCGCGTCCGGGCGGGCCGCCAGCACCACCGGGTCGATCTCCAGGCAGGTGTACGAGTCACCGCAGCCGAACGGGTGGGCCACGGCGAGTTCGTCGCCGGGGCGGGTGAGCAGCACCGAGGTGGCGTCGGAGAGCTCGACCCGACCGTTGAGCCGCCGCCGGTACGCCCCGGAACGGCCCAGGATGACCTTGTGCCGGTCCACGACGGTGGACTCCGTCCAGCCGTGGTCCTCCACGATGCACCGCGCCTGGTAGACGAGCAGCCCCTCCGGGTGCCCCAGCACCCGCCACCGGGCGGGTGTGGTGCGGCGACGCGGATCACTGCCGACTCCCTCGGCGGGCATCGTTCCCTCCCCAGACGTGACGGTGGTGGGTCAGGTGTCGCTGGTGTCGGGCCTCACGTGCCAGCGGCGACGACGGCGAAGGCGCGAACGGGGAAGGTGCCCATGCCGGCCACCATCGGCGGGGCCGCCGTGAACCGGAACCCGCTCGGCGGCAACGCGCCCAGGCCGGTCAGGTGCTCCACGATCGGGATGCCGGCGGCGAGCAGTGCGCTGTGCGCGGGGCGTACGCCGGCGGCAGCCGGGCCCATGTCGTCGATGTTGATCGAGTCGATGCCGACCAGCGCCGCCCCAGCCTCGACAAGCGCCTGGGCGGCGTCCCCGGTCAGGTACGGCGCTTCCGGCGCGCCGTACCGCTCGGTGCCGAAGTGCGCATCCCACCCGGTGTGCAGCAACACCGCCCGACCGGCCACCTCGTACGGGGCCAGCATGAGCCGGTCAACCGCGCGGATGCCGGCCGGCACCCGGACCACCACCCCCGGTAGGTCGGCGAGACGGTCCAGCGACACAGCGGTCAGGTCGTCCCGGCCGGCCCATCGGTGGGCGGGCGTGTCCAGGTACGTGCCGGTGTTGGCGATCATGTCGATTCGGGCCACGTGGAACTCGGTGCCCGGGGCGTACCGCTCCCGGGAGGCGGCGAAGGTCAACCAGTCGGTGATCCGGGGGCCCGGCCAACCGGGCAGGGTGGTCATCCCTTCGCTGATCACGTGGCTCAGCTCGACCAGCCTGCGGCCGGACGTCGGCTGATCGACGGCGACGCCCCGGCCGCCCTTGTGCGGTTCCTCGATGATCGTCTTGGCGCTGATCCGAACCTCGGCCACCATCAGTAGCCCGAGGTGCCGGACGAACAACGCCGCCAGGTCGTCGTCGCTGATCTCCCGACCGGGAATGTCCAGTCGGAACCCCTCGGTACGCAGCCCGCCGCCGTTGGCGAAGCTCACCTCCGCGTCGAACTGTGCCCGCCACTGCTCACCCATCCCGAAACCCGACCACGCCAGCCGCGACTTGGTCAAGATCCGCTGCGAGGGCTGGTGGCGCCGGGCGGCGCGGTCCCAAGATCTCGCAATATCCAGGATGTAGTGGCATCGGCGCGTCGCTGAGGCCACTACATCCTGGTTCGAGCACGATCTTCGGCGCGAGGCGCGAGGCGCGAGGCGCGAGGCGCGAGGCGCGAGGCGCGAGGCGCGGGGCGGCGTGGACCTGGGCGGAAGGGGGTGACTGTCGGTCGACGGGGCTAGGCTTGTTGTCGTGCACCCCCCGTCCGACTGGACGAGGGGCCGCCGTCGTGTGCGTCGACTCCCCGGGAAGGATTTCCCTTGCTCACCGGTCTGTTTTCCGCCGCCCTGGCCGACCCCGGGCTGGCCCGGGCGCGTGACCTGGCGCGCTCCGGTGCCGCCCAGGTAGACGGCCTCGACATCACCGCCCCGGCGGCGCTGCGCCCGTTCGCCGTCGCGGCGGTCGCCGCCGACAACGACGGGGCCGGGCGCCCGGTGCTCGCGGTGACCGCCACCACCCGGGAGGCCGACGACCTGGCCGCCGCGCTCGGTGGGCTGCTGCCGGCCGAACAGGTAGTGGTCTGCCCCTCCTGGGAGACGCTGCCGCACGAGCGGCTCTCCCCACGCTCGGACCCCGTGGGTCGACGGCTGGC
>NZ_JAGPXZ010000738.1:0-2979 GCF_018070305.1 Micromonospora sp. M51
GTCCTGGTCCAGGCGGTGACCGAGACCGACGCCGGCCCGTTCGAGGCGGTCGTCGCCGCCTTCCGCCGGGTGGCGGAGGAGCTTTTCGCGGACCGTCTCGAACTGGTCCGGGCGCGGCAGGCCATCATCGAGAGCAGCCCGGAGCTGCAGGAGCGTGAACTGCGCAAGACCGGCTCACTCGCCGCCGCCGTCACCGCCGCCCTGCGCGCCAGGGGCCTCGACGAGACCACTGCCACCCTGGCCACCGAGTCGGGCGCGACGGTCTTCCGGGTCGCGTACGCCCGCTGGGTCGCGCCCGGCAGCGACGCCCCGCTCAGCGACCTGATCGCCGAGGTGGCCGCCGAGCTACGCGCCATCACGTCAGCCCCTACCGAAACGCCCTGACGAGCCGTCTCGTCGGTGGTGAAGGTTTTCACACATGCTTGTCCCGGTTCGGCGGGCCGGGCGCATACTTGCGATCGACCGGTACCCCTTCTCGAGGACTGGATCATCGACATGAGCGCACCGATGCGCCCGCGTCCGGCCGCCCCACCCGGGCCTGCCGCGTCGTGGGACAGCGCCGTTCCCGGCGCCCGCGCCACCTCCCGTCTGCTCACCGTCGGTGTCGTCGGCGCGGGCCGTGTCGGCGCCGTGCTGGGTGCCGCGCTCGCCGCCGCCGGGCACCGGGTGGCCGCCGTCTCCGGCAGCTCCGGAGCCAGCCGCGCCCGCCTCGCCCTGCTGCTGCCCGAGGTGCCCCGCCGCCCGGCCGCCGCGGTGGCCCACGCCGCCACCGACCTGCTGCTCGTCGCGGTACCGGACGACCGGTTGGCCGCCGTGGTGGCCGACCTCGCCCAGCGGGGTGCGCTGCACCCGGGCCAGATCGTCGCGCACACCTCGGGAGCGCACGGCCTGGCCGTGCTGGGGCCGGCCGTCTCGGCCGGAGCCCGCCCGCTCGCCCTGCACCCCGCGATGACCTTCACCGGTACGCCGGACGACCTGCCCCGCCTCGACGGCATCTCGTACGGGGTGACCGCCCCGGCGGAATTGCGCCCGCTGGCCGCCCGACTGGTCGCCGACCTCGGCGGCGTGCCCGAGTGGGTGGCCGAGTCGGACCGCCCGCTCTACCACGCCGCGCTGGCCCACGGCGCGAACCACCTGGTGACCCTGGTCAACGAGGCGACCGACCGGTTGCGCGACGCCGGGGTGTCCCGGCCGGAGAAGGTGCTCGCCCCGCTGCTGCGGGCCGCCCTGGAGAACGCGCTGCGGCTCGGCGACGACGCGTTGACCGGCCCGGTCTCCCGTGGCGACGCGGGCACCGTACGGCGGCACCTGGACCGGTTGGCGGCCACCGCGCCGGAGTCCGTCCCCGCGTACCTGGCGTTGGCCCGTCGTACCGCCGACCGGGCGATCGCCGCCGGCCGCCTCCGGCCGGTGGACGCACAGTCGCTGCTCGGTGTGCTGGCCGACAGCGGTAGGGAGGTGGCGGCATGACCCAGGTGGTGCACACGCGGGCCGAGTTGGCCGAGGCCCGGGCCGGGCTGAAGGGCACGGTCGGGGTGGTGATGACCATGGGTGCGCTGCACTCCGGGCACGAGACGCTGCTGCGCGCGGCCCGGGAACAGGCCGACCACGTGCTGGTGACGATCTTCGTGAACCCGTTGCAGTTCGGGCCGAACGAGGACTTCGACCGCTACCCGCGCACCCTCGACGCCGACCTGGAGGTGTGCCGGCGGGCGGGCGCCGATCTGGTCTTCGCCCCGTCGGTGGCGGACATGTACCCGGACGGGCAGCCCCGGGTCCGCCTCGACCCGGGTCCGCTCGGCGCTGAGCTGGAGGGCGCGAGTCGTCCCGGCTTCTTCCACGGCGTGCTCACCGTGGTGCTGAAGTTGCTCCAGCTCACCCGGCCGGACCTGGCGTTCTTCGGCGAGAAGGACTACCAGCAGCTGACCCTGGTCCGGCGGATGGCCCGCGACCTGGACGTGCCGGTCGAGGTGGTCGGCGTGCCGACCGTCCGCGAGCCGGACGGGCTGGCCCTGTCCAGCCGCAACCGCTACCTGAGCGAGTCGGAGCGGGCCGCCGCGCTGAGCCTGTCCGCCGCGTTGCGGGCCGGTGCGCGGGCCGCCGACGACGGTCGGGACGCGGGGGCGGTGCTGACCGCGGCGCACGCCGCGTTTGGTGCCGGTACGCCCGGTGCCCGCCTCGACTACCTGGTGCTCACCGACCCCCACCTGGAACCGGGACCGGTGTCCGGGCCGGCCCGGTTGGTGATCGCCGCCTGGGTGGGTGCCACCCGGTTGATCGACAACGCGGCGATCCACCTCGCCCCGCGCCCCTGACCCGGCCGCACCACCCTCCACCAATCCCGCGAAAGGCCACCCCGATGTTGCGGACCATGCTCAAGTCGAAGATCCACCGAGCCACGGTGACCCAGGCCGACCTGCACTACGTCGGTTCGGTGACGGTGGACGAGGACCTGCTCGACGCCGCCGACCTGCTCCCCGGCGAGCAGGTGGCGATCGTGGACATCACCAATGGCGCCCGGCTGGAGACGTACGTGATCCCGGGCGAGCGGGGCAGCGGCGTGATCGGTATCAACGGTGCCGCCGCGCACCTGGTGCACCCCGGTGACCTGGTCATCCTGATCTCGTACGGGCAGATGGACGACGCCGAGGCCCGGTCGTACCGGCCCCGGGTGGTGCACGTCGTCGCCGACAACCGGGTGATCGAGTTGGGTGCCGACCCGGCTGCGGCGGCACCCGGCACGGCCGGGAACCCGGTGCCCAGCCCGTTGGCCGTGTCCGGAGTCTGATCCCGGGTACCACGATTCCGGTCTGTCACCGGACTGTCATTTCCGGTTACCCTGGGCGCGCTGGCGGAAGACGGTCGGTGGCTCGGGGAGGCCGCGATGCGCCGTGCCATGACGACCCTGTTCGCCGCTTTCGCCGGGGCGGCGCTGCTGGTCGCATGTGCCGGGTCCGACGGCCTGGACGGTGATCTGAC
>NZ_JAGPXZ010000739.1:0-2973 GCF_018070305.1 Micromonospora sp. M51
GTGGGGCGGACCAGGGTGATTCGCCACCCACCCGGCGGGGCAGCGGTTCGGTCGGTGTCGAGTCGGCCGGGTAACCCAGAGTGACCGGCGCGGTGTCCCGCTCCGCCGCCGCGGGGGGCGGCCAGTCGGTCAACGTGAAGTCGTCGTTGCGGGGGCCTCCGTCCGACGCGGGGGCGGGTGCCGTGGCCGGAACGGCCGCCGGGGTCGGCCACTGCCGCCACCGCTGTTGGCTGAAGGTGGCCATCAGCAGCAGCATGCCGATCAGGAAGAGCGTGCCGTTCTCCACGGGCAGGCGCAGCGGCAGCGGGTCGCCGAACACCTTCCACTCGTGCGGGATCGCGTCCCGCACCGAGAAGGGCGCCACGAACATCCCGATGTACGGGGTGACCAGCAGCGCCCCCGCCACCAACGGGCCCAGCGGTGAGAAGCGCAGCGTGCCGAGCAGGCCCAGCAGGACACCGCCGACACCGAGGTACACGGCCGGCTCGATCAGGTTGGCGGTGTTGAACGTGCCGATCTCCACCCAGCGGTCGACCGTCCGGCTCGACCCGTCCTGCCCGAGTGTGACCAGCACCCAGGTGATGGGTGCCACCACCAGCCCGGCGAGGAAGCTCCAGAGATGTCGCATCCGCGCACCGTACCGTTTTCGACATGACTGAGCACCTCTCCGCCGCTCCGAACGGCAAGCCGACGTCGTACTCGCGCGTCACTCTCAGCAAGATCATGACGGCGGTGGACGTCAACCTCTACGGCACCGTGCACGGTGGGGTTCTGATGAAGTTCGTCGACGACGTGGCCGGGGCCGCTGCCGCCCGGCACAGCGGCGGAACGGCGGTGACCGCGGCGATCGACGAGATCGTCTTCTCGGAGGCGGTCCGGGTCGGCGACCTCGTGCACGCCCACGCCCAGGTGAACTGGACCGGCCAGACCTCGATGGAGGTGGGCGTACGGGTGGTCGCCGAGCGGTGGGACTCGGCCGAGGACGCGCCGGTCCGGGTGGCCACCGCGTACCTGGTGTTCGTCGGCGTGGACGTCGGTGGGGCGCCGCGCGCGGTCCGCCCGGTGCTGCCGGAGACCGCGGAGGACGAGCGGCGGTACAAGGAGGCGGAGATTCGCCGGGCGCACCGCCTCGCCCGCCGTCGAGCCATCCAGGCCCACCGCGCGGGCTGACCCACATGAGGTGGCGGGTTGGAGTGTGGGACGGGCACGCGTCGGTCGGCCTACCCGGTGCGCAGAATGGCGCTTCGAGGTAGGGCAAGATGGCGCCACGGCCCAGTCACAGTGTCGTGTCGGGCCAGGGGGAGGGTGGACCAGTGGGTGACATGCTGTGGGCGCCGCCGGCGGACGTACGCGAGCGGTCCCGGATCGGCGCCTACCTGCGCTGGCTGCGGGAGCACCGCGGGTTGGACTTCGCCGACTACGACGCGTTGTGGCGCTGGTCCACCACCGATCTGGACGGGTTCTGGCGCTCGATCTGGGACCACTTCGAAGTGATCGCACACACCCCGCCCACCGCGACCCTGGCGCAGCGGGTGATGCCGGGCGCCCGTTGGTTCCCCGGCGCCACGCTCAACTACGCCGAGAACGTGCTGCGGATGCCGGGTCGGGGCGACGACGACCCGATGGTGATCTCCCACGGGCAGACGCGCCCGCCGGTCACGCTGACCGCCGGGGAGCTGCGCGAGCAGGTCCGCCGGGTGTCGGCCGGGCTGCGCCGGCTCGGCGTCACCGCCGGTGACCGGGTGGCGGCGTACGCCCCGAACATCGGCGAGACGTACGTCCTGCTGCTGGCCACCGCCAGCCTGGGCGCCATCTTCTCGTCCTGCGCCCCCGAGTTCGGCACCCGCAGCGTCACCGACCGCTGGCAGCAGATCGAACCGTCGGTGCTGGTCGCCGTGGACGGGTACCGGTACGGCGACAAGCCGGTGGACCGCCGCGCCGAGGTGGCCGCGATCCGGGCCGCCCTGCCGTCACTGCGGCACACCGTCAGCATCGGCTACCTCGACCCGGCGGGCCCCGCGCCCGACGGCGCGCTGAGCTGGGCCGAGCTGGCCGCGCCCGTGGACGAGCCGTTGACGTTCACGCCGGTGCCGTTCGACCACCCGCTCTACGTGCTCTACTCCTCGGGCACCACCGGGTTGCCGAAGCCGATCGTGCACGGCCACGGCGGCATCCTGCTGGAGCACCTGAAGATGCTGGCCCTGCACCACGACCTGGGCCCGGCCGACCGGTTCTTCTGGTTCACCACCACCGGGTGGATGATGTGGAACTTCCTGGTCTCCGGGCCGGCGGTGGGCGCGAGCATCGTGCTCTTCGACGGCAACCCGGCGGTCCGCGCGGAGCCCGGCCGGCCGGCTGAGCCCGACCTCGGCGGGTTGTGGCGGATGGCGGCGGAGACCGGCACCACGTACTTCGGCACGTCCGCGCCGTACCTGCTGGCCTGCCGCAAGGCCGGGTTGGTCCCCCGGGACGTCGCCGACCTGTCGGCGGTACGCGGCGTGGGTTCCACTGGTGCGCCGCTGCCCGCCGAGGGCTTCCGCTGGGTGTACGAGACCGTCGGCGACCACCTCCAGCTCCAGTCGCTCTCCGGCGGCACCGACGTGTGCACGGGTTTCGTCGGCGGGGTGCCGCTGCTGCCGGTGTACGCCGGTGAGATCGCCTGCCGGGCGTTGGGCGCCAAGGTGGAGGCCCGTTCCGCCGACGGCACGCCGGTGATCGGCGAACTCGGCGAGCTGGTGATCACCGAACCGATGCCGAGCATGCCGGTGGGCTTCTGGAACGACACTGACGGCACCCGCTACGCGGAGGCGTACTTCGACGTCTACCCGGGCGTCTGGCGGCACGGCGACTGGATCACCATCAACGAGCGGGGTGGGTGTGTGATCACCGGGCGTTCCGACGCCACCCTCAACCGTGGTGGGGTCCGGCTCGGCACCGCCGAGTTCTACTCCGTGGTCGAGGGGCTCGACGAGG
>NZ_JAGPXZ010000074.1:0-13468 GCF_018070305.1 Micromonospora sp. M51
ATCTGGGCGCGCAGGCTGGCCAGCAGGTCGGCGCTGTCGGCCACCGAGAGTCGGGTGAACACGCCGGTGGCGATGCTGCCGTGGTCGACCGACGTGCAGACCACCACGTCACTGCCGTCGGCGCTACCCACCGCGCATCGTTCGTGCCGGCCCCGGACACCGGTGTCCACGCTCTCCGGGGCGCTCAGCGCGTACCGATCGGTGAGCCGGCTGATCTCGGCCTCCGCGTCCGACTCCGGACTGAACCGGAAGCCGGTGCCGCCGAAGACCGTCACCCGCTTGCCGCTCGTCGTGGCGTAGACGCCGGCGAAGGTGTCCTCGGCCAGCCAGTGTTCCTTGCGTACCTCGTTCTCCAACTTCTTGGCGGTCTCGGTGCTGCGGTTGTCCTGGCGCAGGCTGAGGTCGTCCACCTGGACGGGCAGTGCCGCCCGCGCCGGGTACTGGGCCGAGATCGGGAACCCGTAGTAGGCGGGGCAGCCACAGCAGCAGGCCAGCGTGAGCAGCAGCAGCCACGGCCAGCGGCGTCGTCGGCGGACCGGGACCGGCACGTACCCCTTGGGCGCCTGCCAGCCCGGCGGCGGGGCGGGCGGTGGCGCGGTGAACCGCTTGCCCCGGCGCTGCTTGGGCACCTTCGGCGGCGCGGGTGGCGACATCGGTCGGGCCGGCACCATGGGTCCGGCGGCTCGCGGCGCGCTCGGGGCGGCCGGCGGCGGCGCCACAGGTCCGACGGCCCGCGGTGCGATCGGGGCCGACGGCGACACCGGATACGGCCCGACCGGGGGAGCGGGCGGCCCGGAGGACCACTGCCGGGTCTCCGGCGGCGCCGGGTACGACAACGTCGGTGGCAGCGGCGGCAGCTCGGCGGAGGGCAGGTCCCAGCCGCCGGTGTCCACGCCGGCCCACGGGTCGACGGGCGTCTGGTGCTCGGGCGGCCCGACGGAGACCGGCGGGACAGGGGTCGGCTCGGCCGACTCGCCCCAGGCGGCCCGGCGGGGCAGCGGCGGCGGCACCGGAGCCGAACCGCTCCACCTGGGCGCCGGGACCTCCGCGGTGGCGGCAGGTTCCGGCTCGTCCGGCGGGTCCGGCTGGCCCGAGGGGTCCGGGGGGTCCGGCTGGGTCGGTGGTTTCGGCTTGTCCGGCTGGTCCGAGGGGTCCGGCTGTTCCGAGCGGTCCGGCTGGGTCCGGGGTACGGGTGGGGAGGTCGGCTCGTCGGCGACCGCCGGGTCCCGCTCCGGCTCGGTGCCCGGGGTGCTCCCGTCGGCCGGCCGTGCTCCCGGCTGGGGGTCCGGCATCGCGGCAATCTCCTCTCGCGCCGATCCGAGGTTAGTACCGCGCCGCCACCACCGCCGATCGGGCGTGCGCGCGATCCGCGCCGGGCGAACGCGTACCCTTGGGCATCATGAGTGCCCCGTCCACGACGCCGCGCGCGGCCGCGACCAATTCTCGCGACGACTCCAGCTCGGCCCGTCTGACGCCGCGCCGCGACCTGGAGCCGTCGGTCTGGCCCCAGCTCGAGCCGCTGCTGCCCCAGGTCTCCAAGCCCATCCAGTACGTCGGTGGCGAGTTGGGTGCGGTCACGAAGGACTGGGACGCCGCCACCGTGCGCTGGGCGCTGATGTATCCCGACGCGTACGAGGTGGGCCTGCCCAACCAGGGCGTGCAGATCCTCTACGAGGTGCTCAACGAACTGCCCGACACCCTCGCCGAGCGGACGTACGCGGTCTGGCCGGACCTGGAGACGCTGATGCGCACGCACGGCGTGCCGCAGTTCACCGTCGACGCGCACCGGTCGGTGCGCGGCTTCGACGTGTTCGGCATCTCCTTCTCCACCGAGCTGGGCTACACCAACATGCTCACCGCGATCGACCTGGCCGGCATCCCGATGCTGTCCGCCGACCGCACCGACGCCGACCCGGTGATCGTGGCCGGTGGGCACGCCGCGTTCAACCCGGAGCCGATCGCCGACTTCATCGACGCCGCGGTGCTCGGCGACGGTGAGGAGGCGGTCCTGGAGATCACCGCGATCGTCCGGGAGTGGAAGGCCGAGGGCTCCCCGGGTGGCCGCGACGAGCTGCTGCTGCGGCTGGCCCGCACCGAGAGCGTCTACGTGCCGCGCTTCTACGACGTCGACTACCTGCCCGACGGCCGGATCCAGCGGGTCGTGCCGAACCGGGCGGACGTGCCGTTCCGGGTGCACAAGCGCACGACGATGGACCTGGACGCCTGGCCGTACCCGAAGAAGCCCCTCGTGCCGCTGGCCGAGACGGTGCACGAGCGGTACGCGGTGGAGATCTTCCGGGGCTGCACCCGGGGTTGCCGGTTCTGCCAGGCCGGGATGATCACCCGGCCGGTGCGGGAGCGGTCGATCACCACGGTCGGGCAGATGGTCCGCGAGGGTCTGGAGTTCTCCGGCTTCTCCGAGGTCGGCCTGCTGTCGCTCTCCTCGGCGGACCATTCCGAGATCGGCGACATGTGCTCCGGCCTCGCCCAGCAGTACGAGGGCACGAACGTCTCGCTGTCGCTGCCGTCGACCCGGGTGGACGCCTTCAACATCGACCTCGCGCAGGAGCTGTCCCGCAATGGTCGGCGTACCGGCCTGACCTTCGCCCCGGAGGGCGGGTCGGAGCGGATCCGCAAGGTCATCAACAAGATGGTGTCGAAGGAAGACCTGATCCGGACAGTCGTCACCGCGTACACCAACGGCTGGCGACAGGTGAAGCTCTACTTCATGTGCGGCCTGCCCACCGAGACCGACGAGGACGTCCTCGAGATCGCGGAGATGGCCCACGAGGTGATCAGGGCCGGCCGCGCCGCGACCGGCTCCAAGGACATCCGCTGCACGGTCTCGATCGGCGGGTTCGTGCCGAAGCCGCACACCCCGTTCCAGTGGGCGGCGATGGACCGTCCGGAGGTCATCGATCACCGGCTCAAGATCCTCAAGCAGGCCATCAACGCGGACCGCTCGCTGGGCCGGGCCATTGGCTACCGCTACCACGACGGCGAGCCGTCCCTCATCGAAGGGCTGCTCTCCAGAGGTGACCGCCGGGTCGGCTCGGTCATCCGCAAGGTCTGGGAGAACGGCGGCCGGTTCGACGGGTGGAGCGAGCACTTCTCGTACCAGCGGTGGGTGGACGCGGCGGCCGAGACGCTGCCCGCGTACGGGGTGGACCTCGACTGGTTCACCACCCGTCAGCGCGACGAGCTGGAGGTCCTGCCCTGGGACCACCTCGACTCGGGCCTGGACAAGGAGTGGCTCTGGCAGGACTGGCAGGACTCGGTGAGCGGGTTCGAGCAGGACGACTGCCGGTGGACGCCCTGCTTCGACTGCGGCGTCTGCCCGTCGATGGACACCGAGATCCAGATCGGCCCCACCGGCAAGAAGCTGCTGCCGCTCACGCCGCTGGGCGGCAACGGCATGAAGGTTCCGTCGGGCCACTCGCACCCCTGACCGGGCTGCCGCCGGCTGGCGGCGCCCGACCACCCTCCACATCCGACATGTTTCCAACGGGCCCGCGTTTCGCGGGCCCGTTGGCGTTGTCAGGGCCTCGCCGCGCTGTCGCCCGCACCGGAACCACCGGGATCGGCCGTCATCTGTACCACGTGGTGGTGGCTGGGGCTGCCCCGCCTAGGTCAGACTCGATACGCTGCGTCTGACATGGACCGACCCGGCGGGTCGGGGACGGGGGAGGAATCGCATGGGGAGCATCCCGCCGCCGAGCATCGGCGATCTGCACGTCAGCGTCGAGGACCTGGACGCCGCCGCAGCGTACGTCGAGCGGCTCAGGCAGTACGTCGACGACACCATCAAATACGAGATGGAACGCATCAAGACGCGGATGAAGGGCGACAGCAACAACGCCCAGACCGTCCCGAACGGCACCCCGTTCGGCGCGTACGAGGACGCCGTCATGCAGTGGCGGGCCCTGGAGACCTCCACTGCGAACATGGAAGCGCACCTCACGACGCTCTCCCAGAAGCTCGCCGCGCTGAAGGAGGGCACCGAGGAGATCGCCAAGGCGTTCCGCGACACCGAGGCGCGTAACGGCGCCAACGGCAAGGAGATCGAGCGGCTGCTGGAGTCGGCGTCGCCGCCGCCCACTGCCAGCGGCGCACCCACCTACCCGTACACGGCCTGAGGGGGACGTCATGGCTGGAGGAACCTGGGAGCGGTGCGTCCGCGAGGTGACGCTCTCCGCGGACCCGGAAACGGTCGGTTCGGTCGGAGCGGGCTGGAGCAATCTCTCCAGCGGCCTGCAACAGCTGCGCGACGCGCTCGTCGGTCGGTCGTTCGTCGGCCCGGTCGCGACAGGTCAGGAACGCCCCAACGTCGGCGGTCTGCCCGGGATGCTCGCCGGTTGGAAGGGCAGCGGTGGCGACGCGTACCGCGAGCACCTGGGCAAGATCGGCAAGCAGATCGAGGATCTGATCACCGACGCGACGAACGTCAGTGGCGCGTTGACGCGGATCGAGGGCGACATCCGCAAGTCGGTCTCCACGATCCCGATCCCGCTGATGGACGACTTCGGCTTCAACGAGTGGAGCCTGCCCAACGGCACCGAGCTCGACGACGCCCGCGACGGCGAGAGTTCGTCGGGGTTCCTCGCCGCCCTGCGTCAGGACTACCAGAACAATCCCGCCTCGTACGCCGACGGCGCGTTCCGGGACAAGGCCGACGACCTGGAAGCGACGATGAAGGTCGACGGTCAGGCCGGTGACCAGAAGCGGGGCGGCTGGTGGGACACCAAGTCCCACCTGGACAACTGGTACCGGGACAACCAGCAGGCGGCGAACACCGCGATGGCGCCGCTGCCCCAGGCGGTCTACACGGAGCGTCCCAAGCTGACAGTGGTCCCGCCGACAGGCATCGGTGATCCTCCGCGTGACGACGAGAACGACATCAGGCGTGACACCCGGATTCCGCCAACCGGGCGACCCGACATCGGTGGTGGGGATTTCAGCGGGAAGCCCGATATCGGTGGTGGCCCCACCATCGGCAGCAGGCCGCCGGGCATCGGCGAAACGGGCGGCCCGACGTCCACCGTCGGCCCGTTCTCCCCGACCACGCCGGGCGGGATCGGCGAGGGCTCACCCACCGGCGGCACCGGTCAGCTCACCTCCCCGTCGACCGGTTCCAGCTACCCGGGCAGCGACGCTGGCTACAGCAGCGGTCTGGCCGGCGCCAGTCCGAGCGGCGTCAGCGGCCTGGGCGGTGGCATCGGTGGCGGCGGGGTCGGCAGCGCCGGCCTCGGTGGCGCCGGCGGCGGGTTCGGTGGCGGCGGTGCCGGCGGCGGGTCGGCCGGCGGGATCGGTGCCGGTGGTGGCATCGGCGCGGGCGGTGGCATCGGCGTGGGCGGCATCCCCGGCATGGTGGGTGGCGGCAACGGAAAGCTGCCGCCGATGACGAGCGCCGCGAACGCGCTGCGCGCTGCCGCTGCCGCTGGCCCTGGTGGTGCCGGGATGGCGGGCGGCGCGCGTGGTGCGGGCATCGGCGGCGCCGGAATGATGGGCGGCGGCATGATGGGCGGCGCGGGCGGCGCCGGACACGGCGGTGGCGGCGGCTCCGAGCACTCGTCGTGGTTGACTGAGGACGACGATCCGTGGGGCCCCGGTGACGGGGCGTCCCCGGGCGTCCTTCGGTGAGGATGGACGGATGAGGGTGAACGTCGGAAGCCTCCGGCCGGTAGTCGCCTGTCTGTTGGCGGGGTTCCTGGTGGCGGGGGTCGCCCAGCCGGCGGCCGCCGCGCCTCGGCGGGCCGAGCAGTGGTATCTGGACGAGCTGCGGATCGACCAGGTGCACAAGGTCTCGACCGGGCGGGGCGTGGTCGTGGCCGTGCTCGACAGTGGCGTCGAGGCCAGCCACCCCGACCTGCGTGGCCAGGTGCTTGCGGGTGGTCGCAGCTACGGCGCGGCCGGCGACGGCCGGGCCGACGAGGACGGGCACGGCACGCACATCGCCGGCATCATCGCGGCGAAGGGTGGCTCCGACGGTGTGGACGGCATCGCTCCCGGCGCGAAGGTCCTGCCCATCAAGCTGCGCAAGGGCACCGGGAGCAACAGCGAGGCCGCGGTCGCCCTCGGCATCCGGATGGCCGTCGACGGCGGCGCCAAGGTGATCAACATGTCCTTCGGTGGCCCGGGCATGGCCAGCCCTCAGGAGGCGAGCGCGATCAAGTACGCGCTGGACCATGACGTCGTCGTGGTCGGCTCCGCCGGCAACACCGCCAACGGCAGAAACACAGTGAGCAGCCCGGCGAATACCCCGGGCGTGATCGCGGTGACCGGGACGACAAAGGGTGGCAAGTTCTGGTCCGGCTCCGTCCGGGGGCCGGAGGCGGTGGTCGCCGCTCCGGGCGACAGCGTCTACAACATCACCAACGAGGCGGGCTACGGCTGGGGCGACGGGACCTCCGATTCCAGCGCGATCGTCTCCGGCCTGGCCGCGCTGATCCGGGCGAAGTACCCGGACCTCAGCGCTCCGAGCGTGATCAACCGGATCATCCGGACCGCCCGGGACGCCGGCCCGTCCGGACGGGATCCGCAGTACGGCTTCGGGGTGATCGACCCGATGAAGGCGCTGACCGCCAACGTGCCGCCGGTCACCAGCAACCCGCTGCTCGGTCCGGCCGCCGCGACCGATCCGGACCCGGCCGGCACCGGCGGCCCGGCCCGTACCGGGGGTGCGGACGAGGAGTTCGACGTCACCCAGCACGGTGACCGCGGTGGTCCGACCGACCAGCAGGTGATGGTGGTGGGCATCGGCATCGCCGTGGTGCTGGTGTTGCTGCTGGGGCTGGCGGTGTTCCTCATCTGGAACCGGCGGCGCTACCGGCGGGAGGCGGCCCGAGCAGCCCAGATCCCGGACGAGGTGCTCGACCGGGTGACCCCTGGCGCACCTCCGTCGCCGGACGCGTACTACGGCCAGCCCTCCGGCTACGCACCTCCTCCCGGCTACCCGCCGCCACCCGGCCACGGCCAGCCCTCCGGCTACGCACCTCCTCCCGGCTACGGCCCGCCGTCCGGTTACGGCCCGCCGGGCGGGCCACCGCCGGTCCCGCCGACAGAGCGGTAACCGGTCCCGATCGTGATGGCCGGCTGGTGACCTCCGGGTCACCGGCCGGCCATCGGCATTCGCACCGGGTGGTCGCGCCCCTGCTGACCGGTTTGCACCCGTCTGCCGGGGCCATTCGGCTGCCCCGGCTGCGTACCGCCACGGGCTCTGCGCCAGGATGGGCGGACACGCAGGTACACCCGAGGAGCCCACGATCGCCAAGAAGCCTCAACCCGAGGGCGGCCAGGCACCGGTCGTCCAGCGCGTCCGCATCCGGTACGCCAAGCGCGGGCCGCTGCGATTCACCTCGCACCGGGACTTCGCCCGGGCGTTCGAGCGCGCGCTACGCCGGGCCGCCGTGCCGGTCGCCTTCTCGCAGGGTTTCCACCCGCACCCGAAGATCTCCTACGCCAGCGCCGCGCCCACCGGGGTGGCCAGCGAGGCGGAGTACCTGGAGATCGCCCTGCAGGCCGCTGTCGACCCGGAGGCGCTGCGCGCCGCGTTGGACGCCGCGCTCTCGCCGGGGCTGGACGTCCTGGACGCTGTGATCGCCGAGGGCGGCAACCTGCCGGAGCGGATCGAGGCGTCGCGCTGGTACATCGAGTTGCCCGAGGTCGACCCGGCGGTGCTGCGCGCCGCCGTGGACGCCTTCGTCGCGGCCGAGGAGGTGCTGGTCGAGCGGATGACCAAGCAGGGGCGACGTACTTTCGACGCCCGCGCCGCCGTGATATCGATCGATGTCCAACTGCCTACGCCGACGCCTTCCGGGGCACCGGCCGTACCGTGTGCGATACTCGAACTGGTCGTGCGGCAGGTCACCCCGTCCGTACGGCCCGATGACGTCCTTTCCGGCCTCCGCGTGGTGGCCGACCTGGAGCCGCCGGTTTCGCCGAGGGTGACCCGGCTGGCTCAGGGCACGTTGACCGCGCAGGGTGCGATCGTGGATCCGTTGGATGCGGACCGCGACGGGGCAGCCATCGTTGGGCACTGACCGACGGTCCGTGCTCTGGCAGGCAGACTTCGGCGGTCGCGCACCACGCGCGCCCGGCGGAAACACTTTTGCGGCGACCCTGCGTGGCAGCGCTCACCCGCGCCCGGGGTAGCCAGAACTGGAGAACGTCCATGCTCGAGAACGAGCCCGAGGGCGGCGAACGGACCGGTTCACAGCCGGCCGGCGAGACCGCCGACCAGAGCAGCACTGCCGACGGCGCCGCTGTCGCGCCCCCCACCACCGAGGTCGGTTCGGCCTCGGTGGAACCAGCCGGCGCCCAGAGCGCTCCCGAGGCCGCCGAGCCGGCCGCGCCAGTGCGGCGCACCCGGGCGACCCGTCGCCGGGCCGCCCCGCTCAACCAGCCGGAGCAGACCGACGCCCCGGTCGAGGCGTCCACCGGTGGTGCCGGCAGTGCCGAAGCACCGCAGGCGGAGGTCTTCGCACCGATCTCCGGCGACCAGGACGTCGCTCCGAAGACCCCCCGGCGTCGCCGCAAGGCCACCGCCGTCGAGACGACCGCTGAGGAGCCGCTGGTCGCCGCCTCCGCGGAGGCGGCCTCGGCCGAGGTGGTTCCGCCGGTCAAGGTGACCCGTACCCGGCGCAAGAAGGCCACGCCCGCCGCCGTCGAGGAGCCGCCCGCCACCGAGCAGCCGGCCGCCGCCGTCGAGGAGCCGGCCGTCGAAGAGCCGGTCGTCGAGGAGCCGGCCGTCGTCGAGGAGCCGGCGGAGTCCGACCTGCGCGAGGCCGAGGCCGAGTTGACCGACTCCCCGGCCCTCCCGAGCACGTCCGCCGCCGAGCTGGCCTGGAGCAGTGGCCCGCAGGAGCGCTCCGGCGACGTGGCACCGGGCGTGGCCGTGTCCGGTGTGACGGACGAGCCGAACGAGCCCGCCGAGATCGAGCCGGAGCAGCCGCGTACCCGTCGTCGCCGGGCTGCGCTCTCCGCGCCCACAGTGCTGTTCATGGCACCCCAGCCGGACGCGGTGCCGGTGACCCGACCGGTGGAGCCCGCCGCGGCGGCCGAGGAGCCGGCCGTCGAGGAAGCCGCCGAGCCGTCCCGTCGCCGTCGACGTGGCCGCCGCGAGGTCGAGCCGGTGGAGCCGATCGAGGCGATCGAGGCCGAAGAGGAGCCGACCGAGGAGGCCGACGAGGCCACCGAGGCGGATGAGGACGACGAGGACAGCGCCGCCGCGCGCCGTCGCCGCCGGCGTGGTCGTCGGGGTCGCGGCCGGGGCAAGGGCGGGGCCGACGACGCCGAGGACGAGGAGTCCGAGGAGGCGGCACAGACCGACGAGGAAGAGACCGCCGAGGCCGAGACCGAGGGTGACGAGGACGAGGAGTCCGAGGGCGGGGACGGCCTGACCCGTCGTCGCCGTCGTCGCCGCCGTCGTGGCGCCGGTGACACCGAGGGCGCCGCGGACGACGGCGTGCCCACTGTGGTGAAGATCCGCGAGCCGCGCCGCACCGTCGACGAGGTGCAGGGTGTGTCCGGCTCGACCCGGCTGGAGGCCAAGCGCCAGCGCCGCCGCGACGGCCGGGAGCAGCGCCGTACCCGCCCGCCGATCCTCAGCGAGTCGGAGTTCCTGGCGCGCCGGGAGGCCGTCGACCGGGTGATGGCGGTCCGCCAGCGCGGTGACCGTACCCAGATCGCCGTCCTGGAGGACGGGGTGCTGGTCGAGCACTACGTCACCCGCAACTCTTCCGCGACCATGGCCGGCAACGTGTACCTCGGTAAGGTGCAGAACGTGCTGCCGAGCATGGAGGCCGCGTTCGTCGACGTCGGCCGGGGCCGCAACGCGGTGCTGTACGCCGGTGAGGTCAACTGGGACACCTCCGGGCTGGAGGGGCGGGCCCGCTCGATCGAGCAGGCGCTGCGCTCCGGCGACTCGGTGCTGGTCCAGGTCACCAAGGACCCGATCGGGCACAAGGGCGCACGGCTGACCAGCCACATCGCGCTCTCGGGTCGGCACCTGGTCTACGTACCCAACGGCAACGCCTCCGGGATCAGCCGCAAGCTGCCGGACAACGAGCGTAAGCGGCTGCGGGACGTGCTCAAGAAGCTGGTCCCGGACGGCGCGGGCGTGATCGTCCGGACGGCCGCCGAGGGCGCCACCGAGGACGAGCTGGCCCGTGACGTCAAGCGGCTCCAGGCGCAGTGGGAGGACATCCAGGCCAAGGCCGCCGAGGGTGGTGCTCCGGTGCTGCTCTACGGGGAGCCCGACCTGGTCATCCGGGTGGTCCGGGACCTGTTCAACGAGGACTTCCGCGAGCTGGTGATCGAGGGCGAGCAGTCGTACGACATGGTCGAGTCGTACCTGTCGCACGTTTCTCCTGACCTGGTCGACCGGGTCCGCCGGCACGTCGGCACGAGTGACGTCTTCGCCGAGTACCGGATCGACGAGCAGATCATCAAGGGCCTGGACCGCAAGGTCTTCCTGCCCTCCGGTGGCTCGCTGGTGATCGACCGCACCGAGGCGATGACTGTCGTCGACGTCAACACCGGCAAGTACACCGGCTCCGGGGGCAACCTGGAGGAGACCGTCACCCGCAACAACCTGGAGGCGGCGGAGGAGATCGTCCGTCAGCTCCGGCTGCGCGACATCGGCGGCATCGTGGTGATCGACTTCATCGACATGGTGCTGGAGTCGAACCGTGAGCTGGTGCTGCGTCGGCTCACCGAGTGTCTGGGCCGGGACCGCACCAAGCACCAGGTCACCGAGATCACCTCGCTCGGTCTGGTGCAGATGACCCGGAAGCGGATCGGCGCGGGCCTGCTGGAGGCGTTCAGCGAGACCTGCGAGTGCTGCAAGGGCCGGGGCGTCATCATCCACACCGAGCCGGTGCCGGAGAAGCCGCGCCCCGCCGGTGCGGGAGAGAAGGTCAAGGCGGTCGCCGCGTCGGTGGCTCCCGCTCCGGCGGCCGAGCAGGGCGCCACGTCGTCCCGACGGCGGGCCCGCAAGAACGCCCCGGCGGCGGCCGAGCGGACCGTGGTCGAGGTCGTCGACACCGATTCCAGCCCTGAACCGGACGCCGACTACCAGGACACCATGGGCTACGACCTGTCCCGCTACGAGTCGGACACCCCGGCCGCGCCGGCGATCTCCGACGCCCAACAGGGTGAGTCGGCTCGGCTGGCCGCGGCGGACGACCCGGACGCGCTCGCTGACGGTGAGGGCGACGAGGAGAGCACCGACGGCGGTGGCGGCCGTCGTCGGTCGCGTCGGGGTGGCGCCCGTCGGCGGACCCGCCCCTGAGCACCTGACCGGCCACGTGCGTTGACAAGGTCCCTCTCCCTGGCACAGTGCCCGGGAGAGGGACCTTGCCGTTGCGGTCAGCTGGCGACACCACCCAGGTTCGCGCCGCCGCGCAGGCGGCCGGCCGGCCCCGCTGCCGTGTGGACCTGCCGGAGCGGGACCCGCCGCTCGCGGCGGTGGGCGCCGGGGACGGCCGTACGACCGAGGGCTGCCCGGCGGCGGGCCGGGGCGGCGCTGGTCGACTGACGGACCGTGCGGCGGGGGCGGTCGGAGTGGGCCGACGATCCGCAGCTCACGACCCTGCTCACCGGAGTCGGGCCGAGGTTCGCGCGCGCGGGGTCGACGTCGGGTCGATCGACGATGGCGAACCCGGCCGGCTTCAGCAGCGCCTCGACCGGCTCTGCGCGCGCTGACCAGGGCGGGCCGGTTTGGGGTCCGGGCCGGCAATGGCGTACTCTTGCCTGCGGCCCACCTTTGGTGTGCCGAGTTCCCGTGTGCCCGCGCCGCCGTGCACTGCTACCCGGCGAGCCGCTGCGGGGACGACCGCCAGCAGCCTCAACGACAGGGAGTCCGCCTCCGATGTACGCGATCGTCAAGACCGGCGGCAAGCAGTACAAGGTCGCCGAGGGCGACGTGATCGAGGTCGAGAAGCTCACCGGTGCCCCCGGTGACGCGGTGAAGCTCACCGCGGTGCTCCTCGTCGACGGTGACGACCTGGTGACCGACGCGGCGAAGCTTGCCGAGGTCGCGGTGTCCGGCGAAATCGCCGCGCACACCAAGGGCCCGAAGATCCGGATCCACAAGTTCAAGAACAAGACCGGCTACCACAAGCGCCAGGGTCACCGCCAGCCGTTGACCCAGGTCAAGGTGACCGGCATCTCCAGCGGGAAGTAGGTCGTCCTCCAATGGCTCACAAAAAGGGTGCGTCCAGCTCGCGTAACGGTCGTGACTCCGCGGCCCAGCGACTCGGCGTGAAGCGCTTCGGTGGTCAGGTTGTCAGCGCCGGTGAGATCATCATCCGGCAGCGTGGCACCAAGTTCCACCCCGGTGACCTGGTCGGCCGTGGCGGCGACGACACGCTGTTCGCGCTGTCCGCCGGTGCGGTCCTGTTCGGCACCAAGCGCGGTCGCAAGACCGTCAGCATCGTTCCGCAGCAGTAGTTCTCGGGCTTAAGCGGGCCGCGGACCTCCGGGTCCCGGCCCGCTTAGCCTTTTTCGCGAAGTGCGGGGGTGGACCTCGCTGGAAGGATTGACGCCGTGGCAACGTTCGTTGACCGGGTCGTTCTGCATCTGCAGGCCGGCGATGGCGGGCACGGTTGTGTCTCGATCCACCGCGAGAAGTTCAAGCCCTTCGGCGGGCCGGACGGCGGCAACGGCGGACACGGCGGCAGCGTGTCCCTGGTGGTCGACCCGCAGGTGACCACGCTGCTCGACTTCCACTTCCACCCGCACGTCAAGGCCGACAACGGCAAGGGCGGTGCCGGCTCGAACCGGGACGGGGCCAACGGCCACAACCTGGTGCTCAAGGTGCCCAACGGCACCGTGGTGCAGACCACCGACGGCACTGTGCTGGCCGACATGGTCGGCGCCGGCACCACCTTCGAGGTCGCGCGCGGCGGGCGCGGCGGGCGCGGCAACGCCTCGCTGGCCAACGCCAAGCGCAAGGCGCCCGGCTTCGCCGAGCTGGGGGAGCCCGGCGACCAACTCGACATCGTGCTGGAGCTGAAGAGCGTCGCCGATGTGGGCCTGGTGGGCTTCCCGTCCGCCGGTAAGTCGTCGCTGATCTCGGTCATCTCCGCCGCGAAGCCGAAGATCGCCGACTACCCGTTCACCACCCTGGTGCCCAACCTCGGTGTGGTCCGGATGGACAACCACACCTTCACCGTCGCTGACGTGCCGGGCCTCATCCCCGGCGCGGCCACCGGCAAGGGCCTGGGCCTGGAGTTCCTGCGGCACATCGAGCGCTGCGCGGTGTTGGTGCACGTCATCGACTCGGCGACGTTGGAGCCGGGCCGTGACCCGGTGGCCGACATCGACGCCATCGAGGCCGAGCTGAGCCAGTACGGCGGCCTGGCCGACCGCCCCCGGCTGGTCGCCGTCAACAAGGTCGACGTGCCGGACGGCCGCGACCTCGCCGAGATCGTGCGTCCCGACCTGGAGGAGCGCGGTTACCGGGTGT
>NZ_JAGPXZ010000740.1:0-2940 GCF_018070305.1 Micromonospora sp. M51
CCCGTGCGCGCGGTGTGAGTGCCGGTGTTGGGGCCACTCGTCACCCTGGCGATGGCCGAGACGCTCTGCGGCGTCGTCGGATCCTTGCGGGCGGTGGTCGGCGTGTCCGGGTCCGGCGGAGGCGGCTCGACCACCCGGTCGTAGGTGGAGATGTCGTAACTGCTGGCCAGATCGGCCACCAGGTTCACCATCCGCTGGTGGGCCTTCTCCTGCTCGGCCTTGTCCTGCTGGTGGCCGGCGATGCCCCCGACGATCAGACCGGTAAGACCGAAGACCGCGCCACCCTTGATCGCACCGCCGATCGCCTTGTCGTTGTCGTCGGTCTCCTCCGGGCTCTCGGCCTCCTTGTGAGCGGCCCGCAGGTGGTCGGCCATCATGGTCAACCCCTGCTTGACGCCGGCCATCCCCTCGCCCAACGCATCGGTGTGGGCGACGATCAGGCTGAGGCGCCGGTGGAACTCCCGACCCGCCGAACCCGTCCAGGTGTTGGCGAGCTTGTCGAGGTCGCCGCTCAGCTCCCGGCCGAGGCCGTCGAGGATGCCCTTGAGCTCGGCCCACTGGGCGGCCACGCCCTCGACCTGCTCCGGCTTGCCCGCCATCAGGCCGTCGTACAGCTGCTGGTGGCTGCTGCCCTGGTAGCGCTGGGTGTACTCAGACACGCCCGTCCTCCTTCGGCTGGAACGCCCGGTCGACCGGGTTCAGCGCGGCGGTGACGTCGTCGGCGTTGGCCGCGTTACGCGCCTCGGCGGTGCGGTAGTTGCTCAGGATCGTGCTCGTCGCCTGCTGAGCCGCCAGCACCGCCTGTCGGATGCGCTCGGCCTGCTCCACGTAGGACTGGTGGACCTCGCTGTAGCGACGCGCCTTGTCGGTGGCGTCGAAGAACGAGCCCAGCGCCGGAGGGCGGCACTGCATCTCGGTGTTGAGCTTGCGCAGCACCGACTCGGCCTGGCTCAACCGAGACGCCAGGTGATCGTGGAAGTCCTCAAGGGACAACAGGTCGACTTCCGTACGCCCGGCCATGGCAACATCCCCGTCGTTCTGGTTGACAACCGTCAGCGACATCAAGGTTAGTCCACCCGTGCGACTCCGGGCGACCCGTCCAAGCTGCTCAGCCGTCGGCGTCGGTCGATTCCGCCGACCCCCCGCCGCCGGCCCCGCCGCTCGCCGGTGCGCCGCTCGCCGGAGCCGACGGTGTCGAGCCCGACGGTGGACCGGCGGACGGCGACCGGGACGATGGCGTGGCCGACGGCGAGCCCGAGGGCGGTGCCGCCGATGGCGAGGCCGACTTCGGTGCGGCCGACGGTGGCGCGGCCGGCGCCGGCCCGTCGGGAGCGAAGACGGCGAACGCGTCCTCGCGCTTCAGGGTGGGCCCGGTCGGGATCAGCGCGAGCAGGGAACCGGGCACCGCCAGCGGGGTGACCCCGCCGTAGCCGAGCACCTCCAGCGTCTCCGCCGAGCCGAGCGGATACCGGATGCCCTGCGGGCTGATCAGGTAGATCGTCGCACCGGCGGCACCGGACCCGCTGGTCCCGGCACCCGGTGAGGCCTGTGCGATGACACCCTTGCCGCCGGGCAGCAGCACCGCCTCGGCGGTGCGTACGGCGTCGCGCCTGGTCTGCCGCACCGGCACCAGCCCCGGATCACTGTCGGTCAGCTCATCCGGCACCCGGTCGAACACCTCCAGGGTGGTGGTCGGCGGACCACCCGCGCTGCCCTTGCGGTACGTCGCGCACACCGTCGTCTGACCGGGCTGGGCCGGGTAGAGGGCGGGCACCGTCGGCGGCAACCCCTCCTCCTCGATCCGCTGCTCCTCGAACGCCTCGCTGGCGTCGTTCGGCGTGATGTCGGTGATCCGACCGCTGCCGCTGGTCTGGAGCAACGCGGTGATCTCGCTGATCGGCACGAGCGCGTCCCGGGTCAGCACGTAGTGTCGCCCGGCAGCCTTGAACACCGAACCGACGTTGTACGACTTTCCGGCCACCGTGCGGTTGCTGGGCCCGCCCTCACCGGCCAGCGACATCCTGCGCAGCGGTGGCCCGGCCGGCACGGCGTTGAGCAGTTGCTGCCCGATCTGGAGTCGCTCGGTGCCGGCCATCCGCAGCGCCGTCATCGTGCGGGCCGGGTCGAGCAGCTGGAGCCGCCTGTTGTTGGTGATGAGGTAGCGCTGGTCGTCCACCGAGACCAGCACCCCCCGGTCGCCCAGCGGCGTGCCGCCGGGCAGCGCCCGGTCGATCACCAGCCGGGTGCTGGAGCGCTGCCGGTCGACCGGGTCGGGCACGTCACAGACCGACCACGGCAGCCCGGTCAGCGACTTGCGGTCGGGCAGGGCGTCCGGTGCGCCGACGATGCCGACGGTCACGCCCCGGGGCCGGTCCCGCAGCGACGCCTGGGACATCGTCCGCACCTCGGCGGCCGCGTCGTTCACGATGAGGCGCGCCGACGTGTAGTTGAGCGTCGGGTGCAGCTTCCCCTCGATGAACACGTACGTCGCGCCGGTCTCCCGTTCGATGACCAGGGTCTTGTCGTCCAGCGGCGCCGCACCGCCGGTCAACTGGCCGTACGCGCCCACCCCGCCGAGCACGATGGCCGCGGCGAGGACACTGCCGAAGACGGCCATGCCGAGCCGTCGCATCGGCAGGTTGGTGGTCTCCGGGTCGCCCGACAGCAAGGCGGAGACGATGCGGCGGGTGACGAAGCGGTACGCCTGCACCTGATCGCGGCGGGTCCGCATGACTTACCTCCGGCGGGGTGTTTCCACGACGATCAGGGGCAGGGTGCCGTCGCGGGCTTCCCTACGATAAGGGGCCGACGGTGCTTCCTTGGGACCACCGCTCGTGGCCGGCTCCGGAGGAGACCCGGCGCAGAGTCGTACCGTGCAGGAGGGACAGTCAGCGATGACGCAGGTTCAGGCGCCACCCGCCCGAGCGGTGGTCCCAAGGA
>NZ_JAGPXZ010000741.1:0-2933 GCF_018070305.1 Micromonospora sp. M51
GACGTAGTCACCCAACAGGCCGAGGCAGATCAACTGCACCCCACTGAGCAGCAGCACCGCGACGAACATCGACGTCCAGCCGGGGATGGTGGCGCCGGAGACGTGCACGACCATGCCGAACACGATCAGCGCGAGGCAGAGCAGGAAGCTGGACATCCCCAGCCAGGTGGCCAGGCGCAGCGGCGCGGCGGAGAAGTTCGCGGTGCTCTCCCAGGCCAGGGCCATCATCCGGCGCAGCGGATACTTCGTCTCGCCGGCGGCGCGGGCCTCCCGGTCGTAGCGCACCTCGGCGCTGGGGAAGCCGAGCGACGGCACCAGCAGCCGATAGACCGGGGCGCGTTCGGGCAACCGGCGCAGCACCTCGATCACGTCCCGGCTGAGCAACCGGAAGTCGCCGGCCTGCGCGGGCAGGTCGACGCCGACGAGCCGGCGCATCGCCCAGTAGTAGCCGCGGGCGGTGTTGCGCTTGAACATCGTGTCGGTGCTGCGGTCGGCGCGAACGCCGTAGACGACATCCACCCCGTCCTCGCGGGCCACCCGGAGCATCTCGGCGATGGTCTCCGGCGGATCCTGGAGATCGGCGTCGAGGCTGACCACCCACTGGCCGACGGCCCGGTGCAGGCCGGCGGTCAACGCCGCCTGGTGGCCACTGTTGCGCCGCAGCCGGAGCACCCGCAGTTGCGGCCACTCCCGGCCGTGGTCGAAGAGCGCCGACACGGTGTCGTCCCGGCTGCCGTCGTCGACGGCGACCACCTCGTAGTCGACGGCGAGCGCGTCGAGCACCGGTCGCAGCCGGGCGACCAGCGCTGGGATGACCGCAGCCTCGTTGAACATCGGGATGACCACCGAGAGGGTGGTCGTCCGGCTGAGGGCTGACTCCACGGTGACACGCCCCGTTCCGCACGCAGGAGTGAGCAGTTCCCGCGCCGGGAGCGCGGCAACGATCACGATCGCGTGGTAAACCCTCGGCCAGCGGACCAACTCCTGAACGGTCCGTTAACGCCCGCCGGCAGGCGTCCCGATAAGGGACGGACCGTGCGTTCAGCGCTCCAGGATGGCTGTCACGCCCTGACCGCCGGCGGCGCAGATGGAGATCAGCCCGCGTCCGCTGCCCTTCTCGGCCAGCAGTTTGGCCAGTGTGGCAACGATCCGCCCGCCGGTGGCGGCGAACGGGTGCCCGGCAGCCAGCGACGAGCCGTTGACGTTGAGCCGGTCGGTGTCGACCGCGCCCAGCGGCGCGTCCAGGCCGAGCCGGTCCTTGCAGAACTCCGGCGACTCCCAGGCGGCGAGGGTGGCCAGCACCTGCGACGCGAACGCCTCGTGGATCTCGTAGTAGTCGAAGTCCTGCAACGTCAGGCCGGCGCGGGCCAGCATCCGGGGGACCGCGTACGCGGGTGCCATCAGCAGGCCCTCGTCGCCGTGGACGAAGTCCACAGCCGCCGTCTCCGACCAGCTGAACCAGGCCAGCACCGGCAGGTTGTGCGCCGCCGCCCACTCCTCGCTGGCCAGCAGCACAGTGGATGCGCCGTCGGTGAGGGGCGACGAGTTGCCGGCGGTCATGGTGGCGTGCTCGGCGTCCGGGCCACGGGTGCCGAAGACCGGCTTGAGCGAGCCGAGCTTCTCCACGCTGGTGTCCGGGCGCAGGTTCGCGTCGCGGGTCAGCCCCAGGTACGGCGTCATCAGGTCGTCGAAGAAGCCCCTGTCGTACGCGGCGGCGAGCCGCTGGTGCGAGCGCAGCGCCAGCTCGTCCTGGGATCGCCTGTCGATCTGCCACCGCACTGCGGTTCGGGCGGCGTGCTCACCCATGGACAGGCCGGTACGCGGCTCGGCGTTGCGCGGGATGTCCGGCTTGAACGGCTGGAGCGGGCGCAGCTTCGCCGCGATCTTGAGCCGTTCGCCCAGGGTGCGGGCGCTGTTGAGCTTGAGCAGCGTGCGGCGCATCTCCTCGTTGACGGCGAGCGGGGCGTCGGAGGTGGTGTCCACGCCGCCGGCGATGCCCACGTCGAGCTGGCCGAGGGCGATCTTGTTGGCGACCAGGATCGTCGCCTCCAGGCCGGTGCCGCACGCCTGCTGGATGTCGTACGCCGGGGTGTGCGGGTCGAGCCGGGAGCCGAGGACGACCTCGCGGGTGAGGTTGAAGTCGCGGGAGTGCTTGAGCACCGCTCCGGTCACCACCTCGCCGACCCGCTGCCCGGCCAGGCCGTAGCGGG
Organism: Micromonospora sp. M51; assembly: GCF_018070305.1. Lineage (NCBI taxonomy): Bacteria > Bacillati > Actinomycetota > Actinomycetes > Micromonosporales > Micromonosporaceae > Micromonospora > Micromonospora sp. M51. The sequence continues at coordinate 2,211 of NZ_JAGPXZ010000741.1, forward strand.
CGACCAGGCCGTCGAGCGCCGCGCCGAGCAGGTCGGCGTTCGACGCGTCCGCGTAGCGGGAGTTGGAACGGGCGAAGGGGATGCGGTTGCCCCCGATGACCGCGACCCGCCGGATGCTCTGCACGATCCGCCTCCTCAAGATGTGTTGCTCAAACCCTACTCGCCAGTAGGCTACGCCCATGACCGACAGGTACGCGAGCTTCGTCCAATCGGCCGCCGGCCGCGCGCTGGTCAAGCGCCTCGGGCTGCCCGACCCGCCCCGACTGCGCCGGCACCACCCCGGCGACCCGCTGCTGCCCGGGCCGGCGCTGCTCGGCGCGGCCACCGGCGGCCGGCTCGCCGAGCCGCTCGCCAAGATGCTGACCGCCGCCGGGGTCGAGCTGGCCGACCCGGCAGCCACCGGGCAGCGGTACGGGGCACTGCTCTTCGACGCCACCGGGGTCACCGACTCGACCGAGCTGCGCCAGCTCTACGACTTCTTCCACCCGCAGGCCCGGGCCGTGCTGCCCAGCGGTCGGGTGATCGTGCTGGGCACCCCGCCACGGGAGTGCGCGACACCCCGCGAGGCGACGGCCCAGCGCGCCCTCGAAGGTCTGGTCCGCAGCATCGGCAAGGAATTCGGCCGGGGCAGCACCGCGCAACTCGTCTACGTGAGCCGCGCCGACGGCCCGACCCTCGCCGCGACCACGGCCACCCGCCTCGAATCGACCCTCCGTTTCCTGC
>NZ_JAGPXZ010000742.1:0-2930 GCF_018070305.1 Micromonospora sp. M51
GCGCGGCCGAGTCCATCGTCCAGGCCATCACGGCGACCCCGGCGGTGTGCAGCGCGGCGACGACCTCCGGCTTGGCCAGCAGCGCGTTGCCGTCCGGGTTGTACGCGGTCAGGTGCAGCTCCTTCGCGATCGCCACCGGGTCGGCGTCGAGGGTGCTGCGGAGCAGACCGAGTGGTAGCTCGGGGGCGATCTCGTAGGTGTACCTCAGGGCGTCGACCTCGAAGCTCTGAATGAAGACCCGGCCCATCATCTGCTCGTCGCGGATCACCTGGATGATCGTGGCGACCTCGTCGCGGGTGTGCTTGCCCTTGATCTCCACGAGCAGGTTGCCGCCCCGGGTCCGCAGGTCGGCGAGCTGCTCGGCGAGGGTGGGCACCCGCTCGCCGACGTACTGCGGGCCGAACCAGGAACCGGCGTCGAGTGCCTTGATCTGCGCGGCGGTCAGGTCCCGGATGTTGCCGGTGCCGTCGGTGGTCCGGTCGACGGTGCCGTCGTGCAGGATGAACGGGATGCCGTCCTTGCTCGGCTGGACGTCGTTCTCGATCCAGTCGGCGCCACCCTTGCGGGCGATCTCCTGGGAGACGAGGGTGTTCTCCGGTGCGGCGGCGGCCGCGCCCCGGTGGGCGATCTCGGTGAGCGAGCTGCCTTCGGGGCGGAGGTAGCCGGTCGGCGCCAGCTCGGTGACGGTGACGTCGTCGTACGACACGGTCGCGCCGTTCACGAAGAGCCCCTGGACGCCGTCGGCGGAGCGCTGGAGGCTGCTCGTGCGCATCGCCTCCCGCCCGTCGAAGATCCAGCGGGCCTGGTTGCCGTGCACCTCGACGGCGACGCGGACGTCCCGGCCGGTGCCGGCGGCGGACGGGGCGGAGGCGGTGTTCGTCACCACCCAGGCGTCGGCAGTGGTCCGCTGGGCGAATTCCAGCCCGTTGGCGGCGGTGGTGCCGCTGCGCATGGTGGCGATCCACCAGGGGGTGGCGCCGTTGGCGGGGACGTCGATGCCGAGCGAGGCCCAGCGGGTGGCGGCCGAGACCGACTCGAAGCGCATGGTCGCCTCGAGGCGGAAGTCGTTCAGGTGCCGACCAAACGTGATCTTGTTGTTCGCGCTGGCGCTGGCCGAGGTTCCGTACAGTCGGCCGTTCTCGACCTTCCAGGTGCCGTCGACCGCGTTCCAACCGGCGGGCAGTGACCCGGTCGAGAAGTTCTCCGAGACGACCACGTGGCCGGGCTCGGCGGTGGCGGGCGACGAGGTCGCGACGGCGACCCCGACGGTCGCGCCGGTGACGGCGAGGGCGGCGACGCCGGCAGCGACCCGGGTACGCAGCGCACCGAGGCGCGACCCGGCGCGGCGAAGCGACGGTGATGCGGGTAGGACAGTCATGGTCGGGACGGTACGAAGCGTGCCCGAACTAATGATCAATCAAGCGTGGCTGCCGCCGGAACGTCGGGTGTACCACGCTCGATCGGGACGTCACTGACACGTTCAGTCGGACAGGCCGGCGCAGGCGACCCCGTCGATGGTGCACGCCTCGGGGGCGGAACCCGTCAACGAACCATTGACCCGGAACGTCACCTGGATCGAGGCGCTCCCGGGCACCGGAGCGGTGTCGCTGTCCGGCACGAACGTCCACACGGCACCGTCCTGACCGCCGTGCTGGCCCGCCGACCCGCACGGATCGTGCTCACCCTGGCCGCGTTGGACCGCGTCGCGCCGGCAGTCGGTCTGCTGCGCGCCGCCGGCTACGCGGTCGAGGGCAGCCAGCTCTCCGCCGCCCGCCTCGCCGACCTGCCCGGCGGGTCGATCCGTCTCGCGGCCACCAACCCGGTGGTCGTCCTCACCGGGGAGCGCCAGTGACCGACCAGAACCCGCCCGCCCGGATCGGCCTGGTGGCGGCCACCGCCGCCGGCCGCCGGCACGCCGACACCCTGGCCGCCGCGTGGCCGCACGCCCGGCTGGTCGAGCGGGACACCGTGGCCGAGGCGCTGCGCGCCGCCTGGGCCGGTTGTGACGCGGTCGTCGCGTTCCTGGCCACCGGGGCGGTCGTACGGATCGTCGCGCCGCTGCTCGACGACAAGCGCACCGACCCGGCGGTGGTGGTCGTCGACGAGGCGGCCCGGCACGCGGTGGCACTGCTGGGCGGGCACGCCGGTGGCGGCAACGCCCTCGCCGAGCAGGTCGCCGCCCTGCTGGACGCCCGAGCGGTGATCACCACCGCCACCGACGCGGTCGGGTTGCCCGGGCTGGACACCCTCGGCTGGCCGGTCCACGGCGCGGTGGCCGCGGTGTCCCGGGCCATCCTGGACCGTGAACCGGTCCGACTGGTCGCCGACGCCGACTGGCCGCTGCCCGCCCTGCCCCCGAACGTGCGCGCCAGCGATGAGGACACACCGGACGACGGGTACCGGCTGCTGGTCACCGACCGGGTGGTGCCGACCGACGGGCGGACCGCCGTGCTGCGCCCGCCGTCGCTGGTCGCCGGGGTGGGCGCGAGTCGGGGCGTACCGGCCGCCGAGGTGGCGGAGCTGCTGCACCGGGTGCTGGCCGAGGCCGGCCTCGACCCGGCGAGCCTGCGCTGCCTGGCCAGCGCCGACATCAAAGCCGACGAGGCGGGCATCCGCAGCACCGCCGACACGCTCGGCGTACCCCTGGTGACCTGGCCGGCGACGCGCCTCGCGGCGGTCGACGTGCCGCACCCCAGCGTGGTGGGCCGGGCCGCGGTCGGCACGCCGAGCGTGGCGGAGGCCGCGGCCCTGCTCGGCTCGGATGGCCGGGCCGGCGACGCGACGCTGCTGGTGAGCAAGACCGCGACGGCGATGGCCACCGTGGCGGTGGCCCGGCACGCGCCACGCGGCCGGCTCGCCGTCGTCGGCCTCGGGCCCGGCGCCGCCGACCTGCGCACCCCCCGCGCGGTCCCCGACCTGAGTCGCCCCGC
>NZ_JAGPXZ010000743.1:0-2923 GCF_018070305.1 Micromonospora sp. M51
GGAGGGGTCGTCGCCGGTCGCCTGCGGCGGCACCGGGGACGACAAGGCTGGTGGCACCGGCGGGGACGAGCCCGCGTCGGGTGGCAGCAGCGGCGGCTCCCAGAGCGCGAAGGTCACCCCGCCCCGGGGGGAGGCGTCCTCGGTGACCGCCGTCACCGGCAGGCCGGTCAACCGCCCGGCCGCGGTGGCCGGGTCGCCGGACGTCGCCGAGGCGAGCACGAACACCGGGGTGGCCCCGAACCGGGCGCACTGCCGGCGTAGCCGACGCAGCACGTGCGCGACGTGCGAGCCGAACACGCCCCGGTAGGTGTGGCACTCGTCGATCACCACGTACGCGAGGCGGCGCAGGAAGCCGGACCACTGGGCGTGCCCGGGCAGGATGCCGTGATGCAGCATGTCGGGGTTGGTCAGCACGAACCGGGAGTGCCGGCGGATCCACTCCCGCTCGGTGCGTGGAGTGTCGCCGTCGTAGCAGGCGGGGCGTACCCCTTCCAGTTCCAGCGCGGCGACGGCGCGCAACTGGTCCGCGGCGAGCGCCTTGGTCGGCGCCAGGTAGAGCACTGTGGCCCGGGGGTCGGCCAGCAGCGTGGCCAGGGCCGGCAGCTGGTACGCCAGGGACTTGCCGGACGCGGTGCCGGTGGCGACGACCACGTGCTGGCCCTCGTACGCCAGGGTGGCCGCCTCGGCCTGGTGCTGCCAGGGCGCGACCACGCCGCGCCCGGTGAACGCCGTGCGCAGTTGCGCCGGTGCCCACGACGGCCAGGGCGCGGGCACTCCGGTGCGGGCCGGCACCCGCTCGACGTGGGTGACCGGGTCGGCGGCGCCCCGGGCGCGCAGCCGGCGCAGCAGGTCGACCGGCGCTGGCCCGGGGCCGGGACCAGCGGATACGGTGGCCGCGGACGACGACTCCAGGTCGTCGCGCGGTGCGTGGCGCGCGGAGCTGAAGTCGTTGGAGGTCACGCCCTGCACTCTCGCACTGGTGTTCGGAGATGAAAAGTCGGACACCGGGGTAAGGGGAAGCCTCCGCTGGCGTCCGCAGGCCGCCCCGGCGGTAGTGGTTAGATGCCCACGAGAGTTTACGGCTCTGGCGAGGAGGACCGATGGAGCTGTCACTGGCGACCCGCACCGTGGGCGAGCACACGGTGCTCGAGGTCGGTGGTGAGGTGGACGTCTACACCGCACCCCGGCTCCGTGAACGGCTCCTCGAGCTGATCGACGGTGGGGCGCGTCACGTGGTGGTCGACCTCGGTCGGGTGGACTTCCTCGACTCCACCGGGCTGGGTGTGCTGGTCGGCGCGCTCAAGCGGCTCCGTTCCGCCGGCGGTTCGTTCGCGTTGGTCTGCGACAAGGAGCCCCTGCTCAAGATCTTCCGGATCACCGCACTGGACCAGGTGTTTCCGCTGCACCCGACTGTCGACGCGGCGGTCAGCGCCGACTCGGCGGGCGCCGGCGCGTGATGGCGACAGTCAAGCTCTCGTTCTCGCCCGCGCCGGTGCACGTGCGTACCGCCCGTCTGGTCGGCGTCGCCGTCGCCCGACGGGCCGGGGTCCGCGAGGACCTGCTGGACGAGGTGCGCCTGGCCATCGGTGAGGCGTGCACCCGCGCGGTCGCCCTGCACCGGCAGTACGGCCTGGCCGACCCGGTGCTGGTGGAGATGTCCGACGGTGGCTCGTACGCCGTGCGGGTGGTGGACCGGGCGCCGATCGAGGCGGGCATCGGTCTGACCGCGCTGCCGCCGGACGAGCTGGCCAACGAGTCGCTGACCGACGAGGCGCTGACCACCGGCGTGGGCTTCGCGCTGCTCGCCGGTTTCGTCGAGGACCTGCAGGTGCGCCCGGTCGACGAGGGCATCGGCACCGAGGTACGGATGGTGTGGCCGGTCGGCCGCTGAACGGTTCCGCTGCGTAGGTCGCGTCCCCAGCTGGGGATGCGGCCTTCTTTGCATGGACCGGGCCCTATATCAGATTTCGTTTCATAACACAGCGACGAAGATCATCGCGACACGGTGCCACCTGGGTGTGACCTCCAACACTGAGGAGGGCTACAGTACCCGGGTTGTCAGCAAGTGACCCATCCCGCAGCCAGCGGGTATGGGTGGTCATCGCTGGTCCGCTGGTGGGTTGGCGCGCGCTTGCGAGTCCGCATCCAGGCGTCGGTCAGTGCGTCTCCACTCACCGGCGCGATTGTTCGGTAACAGGAGGACACAGATGTCCGAGACCTTGGCCGCCGACGGCGGCGGGCTTTCCCTTACCGGAAGCAATGTCACCTACGTCGTCATCGCCGCGGTTGTCGCGCTGGTGGCGCTCGGTTTCGCTGCCGCCCTGACGAAAACGGTGCTGGCCGCTGGTAAGGGCACCGAGAAAATGCAGGAGATCTCGGGGGCGGTCCAGGAGGGCGCCTCGGCCTACCTGCTCCGTCAATTCCGCACCCTGGCGATCTTCGTCGTCATCGCCGTCGTGCTGCTCTTCCTGCTTCCGGTGCACGACACCGACGGCAGTGAGCTCGCCGTGAAGATCGGCCGCTCACTCTTCTTCGTGGTGGGCGCCCTGTTCAGCGCGTTCATCGGCGGCGCCGGCATGTGGTTGGCCACCCGTGCCAACCTGCGCGTGGCCGCCGCCGCGAGAGAGCGAGCAGGTGGCCGCGAGGCGGCCATGAAGATCGCTTTCCGCACCGGTGGTGTCGTCGGCTTCTTCACCGTCGGCCTCGGCCTCTTCGGTGCCGCGCTGGTCGTCCTGCTCTACCGGGGTGACGCGCCGACCGTGCTGGAGGGCTTCGGCTTCGGCGCCGCGCTGCTCGCGATGTTCATGCGGGTCGGCGGCGGCATCTTCACCAAGGCCGCCGACGTCGGCGCCGACCTGGTCGGCAAGGTCGAGCAGGGCATCCCCGAGGATGACCCACGCAACGCCGCCACCATCGCCGACAA
>NZ_JAGPXZ010000744.1:0-2913 GCF_018070305.1 Micromonospora sp. M51
GAGCATCGCCGTGAAGTACATGCTGCTGATCTGGAACCGGCCCGGCTTCACCGAGGGGCTGAGCGAGCAGGATCGCACCGCCCTCTTCGGTGAGGTCGACGAGATCATGAAGGAGCTGACCGAGACCGGCGAGCTGATCGGCGGCCAGGCGTTGGCCAATCCGTCGCAGACGTTGACGGTCCGACTCGTCGATGGCAGCCCCGAGGTTCTCGACGGTCCGTTCATGGAGAGCAAGGAGCAGTTCGCGGGCTACCTGGCGGTGGACTGTGACAGCCCGCAGCGGGCTGCCGAGATCGCCGCCCGCTGGCCGGACGTCCGGTACGGCGGCGCGATGGAGGTCCGCCCGATCATGGATGAGGCCGGGACGGAGATGTGACCGGGGACCGGACGGTCGAGGACCTGCTGCGCACCTTCGCGCCGCAGGTCCTCGGCCTGCTGGTCCGTCGGCACGGGCAGTTCGACAGGTGCGAGGACGCGGTCCAGGAGGCGTTGCTCGCCGCCGCGACGCAGTGGCCCGCGCAGGGCGTACCGGACAATCCGCGCGCCTGGTTGCTCACCGTGGCCACCCGCCGGCTCACCGACGAGTGGCGCAGCGAGAGCGCGCGCCGGGACCGCGAGGTGGCGGTGGCGCGACGCGAGCCGGCGTACGCCGGGGTGGCGCCGGCGGCCGACGCGGAGCCCAACGTTCCGGCTGACGATGACACCCTCACGCTGCTGTTCCTCTGCTGCCACCCGGCGTTGCCCGGGTCGGCGCAGGTGGCGCTCACCCTGCGGGCGGTCGGTGGTCTCAGCACCGCCCAGATCGCCCGGGCGCACCTGGTGCCCGAGGCGACGATGAGTCAACGCATCCGGCGGGCCAAGCAGCGGATCGAGGCCGCCGGGGCCCGGTTCACCATGCCCGGGCCGGCGGAGCGCGCCGAGCGGCTGGGGGCGGTGCTGCGGGTGCTCTACCTGATCTTCAATGAGGGCTACACCGCGTCCAGTGGCCCGGACCTGCGCCGGGCCGAGTTGACCGGCGAGGCGATCCGGCTGGCCCGCATCCTGCGCGGGCTGCTGCCCGACGACGGTGAGGTGACCGGGCTGCTGGCGCTGATGCTGCTGACCGACGCGCACCGGGCGGCGCGGGTGGGGCCGGACGGAGAGTTGGTGCCGCTGGCCGAGCAGGACCGCTCCCGGTGGGACGCCGCCGCCATCGCGGAGGGGGTCGCGCTGATCACCGAGGCGTTGACCTGGTCGCCACCGGGCCCGTACCAGCTCCAGGCGGCGATCGCCGCGGTGCACGCCGAAGCCCCCACGGCGGCCGAGACGGACTGGCGGCAGATCGTGGCGCTCTACCGGCTGCTGGCCCGGATCGCGCCGAACCCGATGGTGACCCTGAACCAGGCGGTGGCGGTGGCCATGGTCGACGGGCCCCGCACCGGGCTCGCCCTGCTCACGCCGTTGGACGCCGACGACCGCACGGCCGGGCACCACCGGCTGGCCGCCGTCCGGGCTCACCTGTTGGAGCTGGCCGGGGAGGTCGGTGCGGCGCGGGAGGCGTACCTGGCCGCGGCGCGCGGCACCACGAGCCGACCGGAGCAGCGGTACCTGGAGGTGCGGGCGGCCCGGCTGACCGGCCAGGAGTGACCGGTGACATCTTGCCCTTTCGGCAATTAATTTTGCACATTGCCCCGGTGCCCGGTCACAGTCGTGGGCGACGCGCGAAGGAGCAGGCAGCGATGACCGAGCAGCACGAGTTCGACAGGGACTACTGGGAGCGGCACTGGCAGCAGGCGCACCCCGGCCGTCCCGGCGCGATGAGCACCAGCCCCGCGCACCCGTACCTGGCCCGGGAGACCGGCGGCCTGTCGCCGGGCTCGGCGCTGGACGCCGGGTGCGGTGCCGGTGCCGAGGCGATCTGGCTCGCCTCCCACGGCTGGCAGGTCACCGCTGTCGACATCGCCCCCGTCGCCCTCGCCCGGGCCGCCGAACGCGCGGCCGAGAGCGGGGTGTCCGAGCGGGTGCGATGGGTGGCGGCGGACCTGACGGCCTGGGCCCCGGAAACGCCGTTCGACCTGGTCACCACGCACTACGCGCACCCCGCGATGCCGCAGCTGGACTTCTACCAGCGCATCGCCGGCTGGGTGGCACCCGGCGGCACCCTCCTGATCGTCGGGCACCTGCACAGCTCCGAAGCCACCGAGCAGGGGCATGGGCATGGGCATGGGCACCACCCGCCGGACGAGGCGTCGGTCACCCTCGCGGACATCACCGCCGGCCTGGACGGCGCCAGTTGGGAGATCGTCACCGCCGAGGAGCAGCGCCGCTCGATGCCGGGCCGGGAGGCCCCGCTGAACGACGTGGTCGTCCGCGCCACCCGACGCCGCTGAGCACACCGTTGCCGGCCGTCGGGTGGTGCGACCGCCCGACGGCCGGCAACGGCTGCGATCACACCGCGGGGTCGACGGCCGGGCAGCTGGCGCCCCGAGGGGGCACCGCCGGATCGATCAGATAGGCGTCGACGGCTCGTGCCACGCACGGGCTGCTGCTGTAGCTGCCGTGCCCCCACCCCTGGTAGGTGAGCAGGGCGCCGTGCCGGCCCAGCTGCCGCGCCACGTTGCGCGCCCAGCCGTAGCCGCTGGCCGGGTCGTGCACGGTGGCGGCGAGCAGCAGCGGCACCTCGGTGTGGACCCGTAGCCGATGCTGCGGGTTGGCTACCGGCGTGGGGGCACCCAGGCAGGTGACCAGCGCGAACAGCGCCGGCGGGTAGCGCAGGTCCGGCGCGAGCCGGGCCGCCCGGCGCAGGTGTCCGACGTACTCGCGGTAGTCGCGGACCGGCAGGCTCCAGTCCTGGCAGAGAACCGCGAAGGGGTACGGAGCCACGGCCTCGTCCGCCAACGGGCGGGCGCTCGGCATGGTGGCGGTGCCCTCCAG
>NZ_JAGPXZ010000745.1:0-2912 GCF_018070305.1 Micromonospora sp. M51
CTGGCTCCCGACCCTGACCTACACCGGGGGTAGCCGGGTCAGCTGGTCCGGTAACGGCGACTTCGGCGGCGTTAAGGGCGCGGCCCAGTGGTCGTACGAGGAGTACGACGAGGGTGCCGGCGGCACCCCGATGACGTGGGACGCCGCCCAACAGCTGTGGCACGGCACAGCGCCGTACCTACAGATCGGGCCGGTCTCGCAGCACGCCGACGGCAACCGTGAGTCGGTGCGGGCCTGGGTCGCTCCGCGTGCCGGCAGGGTTCGGATCACCTCGGCGCTGGGCGACCTCTACACCGACAACGGCTCGGGGGCCGACGGCGTGCTGGTCCGGTTGACCCGGAACGGGACGAACGTCTGGCCATCCACCGGTAGGCAGAAGGTCGGTCCGGTGGACCGGGTCCCGTTCCCGATGATCGAGCTGAGCGTGGCCGCGGGTGACACCCTGCGCTTCCACCAACACCAGAACGGCACGAGCGCCTACGACACGACCAACTGGGTGCCGAAGATCGCATATCAGCCGTGAGGCTCCGCCCCACCGGCCCTCCTACCCCACCGGCCCTCGACTGAGGGTCGGCGAGCCGGACACGGTTACCGTCGGCGGCGCCCGGGTAGGGGGGCCGCATGGCGGAACTGGCAACCCTCTGGATCGTCCGGCACGGCGAGAGCACCGCGAACGTCGCGGCGACGCAGGCCGAGGCGTCGGGCGCGGAGCTGATCGACCTCACCCACCGCGACGCGGACGTGCCGCTCTCCGCGACCGGCGAGGACCAGGCTCGGGCGACCGGCCGATGGCTGGCCGAGCTGCCGGACGCGAAGCGCCCGGACGTGGCGGTGGTGTCGCCCTACCTGCGCGCGGTGCAGACCTCGCGGCTGGCGCTGGACGGCACCGACATTCCCGTGCACCGCGACGAGCGGCTGCGCGACCGGGAGCTGGGCATCCTCGACGGGTTGACCGGGCACGGGGTGCGCCGGCGCTACCCGGACGAGGCCGAGCGTCGGGAGCGGTTGGGCAAGTTCTACTACCGGCCGCCGGGTGGGGAGTCCTGGACCGACGTGGCGTTGCGGCTGCGGACGCTGCTGGGCGACCTGCGCCGTGATCACGAGGGTTGCCGGGTGCTGCTCTTCGGCCACGACGCGCTGGTCTTCCTGCTTCGTTATCTGGTGGAGGGGTTGACCGAGGACGAACTGATGGCGCTCACGCGGCAGGACGTCATCGCCAACTGTTCGATCACCGAGTGGTCGGCGGACGGCGACGACCGCCTGGCGCTCACCGCCTTCAACGATGTCGCGCACCTGCGTCAGCAGGGCGCCCAGCCCACCAGGGAGGACGAGATCCATGCCGAGCCGGTCTGAGGTGAAGGTGATCACCCCGGCGTTGCTGCGGGACTGGGCGCTGCCGGTGCCGGTCGGTGGGAAGGAGAGCCGGGGCACCGTGCTGGTGGTCGGCGGTTCCCGCTTCACGCCGGGCGCGGTGCTGCTCGCCGGGGTGGCCGCGTTGCGCGCCGGCGCCGGGGTGCTCCAGCTGGCCGCCGCCGAGTCCAGCGCCGCCGCGCTGAGCATCCAGGTGCCTGAGGCGCTGGTGGTCGGGCTGCCGGAGACCGCCGACGGCGCGGTGGCCGCCGACCGGGACGGACAACTCGGCGACCTGGTCGCGCAGGCCGATGTGGTGACGCTCGGCCCGGGTCTGAAGGCCATCGAAGAGACCAACCGCCTGCTGGGCCTGGTCCTGGAGGCGGCCCGCCCGGACACGTCGCTGGTGCTCGACGCGTACGCCCTCGGCGCGCTCAGCCACGCACCGGACCTGCTGGTCGGCTCCGGTCGACCGGTGGTGCTCACCCCCAACGTCACCGAGGCGGGGCACCTGCTCGGGCGGGACCCGGGCGACGACCTGGACGCCGAGGCGGCCGAGCTGGCCGCCCGGTACGAGGCGGTCGTGTCGCTGTACGGGCACGTGGCCGCCCCGGACGGTCGGGGTTGGCGGGAGGAGAGCGGCGACGCCGGGCTGGGCACCTCCGGCAGCGGGGACGTGCTCGCCGGGTTGCTGGCGGGGCTGCTGTCCCGGGGTGCCGACCCTGCGCAGGCGGCCTGCTGGGGCTCGTTCGCGCACTCGGTGAGCGGCCAGCGGCTGATTCCCCGCTACGGCCGGATCGGCTTTCTGGCTCGGGAGTTGCTCGACGAGATCCCCCGCACCCTGGCGATGGTCTGAGACGGTTTCATCTGTTTCCGCCATTCGGCGTCGGGGTACCGGAACCCCACCAGCCGAGACTTTTCAGGGAGGTCACACCGGTGTCGACCGATGCCATCGTCCTGCTCAAAGAGGACCACAAGGAAATGCGTCGCCTGTTCAAGGCCTTCCAGGACGCCGAGGAGGGGCCGGCGAGCCAGCGGCAGAAGCTGGTGGACCAGATCCTGGAGGCGCTGACGGTGCACACCTATCTGGAGAACGAGGTGATGTATCCGGAGGTCCGTCGGCTGCTGCCCGACCTGGAGGACGACATTCTCGAGTCGTACGAGGAACACCACGTCGCCGACGTGCTCTGCGCCGAACTGGCCGCCATGGACGCCGACGACGAGCGGTTCACCGCCAAGACGACAGTGCTGATCGAGAACGTCACCCACCACGTCGAGGAGGAAGAGCAGGAGTGGTTCCCCAAGGTCCGCGACGCGCTGGGCCGCAAGCAGTTGCAGGAGATCGGCGAGAAGATGATCGCGTTGCGGGCGGACGCGCCGCGTACCCCCACCGCGCCGAAGGCGATCAAGAAGGCGATGGACGCGGTGACCGCCTGAGGCCGCCACTCACCACGAAGCTCACGACGAAGGGCCCGGCTCACGCCGGGCCCTTCGTCGTGCACCGCCCGCACAAGCCCACCCCCACGCCCACGCTCACGCGATCTTGCAGTTTCTGTTTCTGG
>NZ_JAGPXZ010000746.1:0-2908 GCF_018070305.1 Micromonospora sp. M51
GTCCACCGAGCCGATCACCTTGCGGGGTTCCATCCGGCCGGAGACCAGCAGCGCCGGGGTGGCCACCGGGCCCCACCCGCCGCCGCCGGTCGCGTCGACGAAACCGGCGACCAGGCCCAGGGGGCCGAGGAAACGACCGCGGAGCCGTCCGCCGACCCGGTCGGTGCGCAGCGGGCGGGCGAAGCGGACCAGAAGGTACGCGCCGAGCGTGAAGAGGATGCCGGCCATCCACGGCGCGGCGGCCTCGGTGGAGATCGAGCTGAGCACTGTGGCGCCGGCGAAGGCGCCGATCGCGCCGGGCAGCGCGATTCGGGTCACGACCCGCCAGTCGACGTTGCCGAACCGCCAGTGCGCGACGCCGGCGGCGAGCGTGGTGCCGATCTCGGCCAGGTGCACCGAGGCCGAGGCGGCGGCCGGGGCGACCCCGGCGACCAGCAGCAGCGTGGAGGAGGTCAAGCCGTACGCCATGCCGAGCGAACCATCGATCAGTTGCGCGACGAGCCCGACCAGAGCAAGGACCAACAGCTTGCGCACGAGCGCCCCCTGACTTTTCGGCATCTCCTATCGACTTGGTCGACAATGCGGGATGGGGCAGCCAGGGTCAAGCCCCCGATCGGTGGATGGGACGCGCCGGGTCAGCGCCCGGGTGACGCCGATCCGGGTGGTGGGCCGGCGATCAGATCCAGGCGCGCGGGTCGGCGGCCAGCTCGGTGACCCGCGCGGGTAGCGCGCCCGCTGCCACGTCGGCGACGCTCACCAGTTCCAGGATCTCCCGCTCGCTCGCCCGCAGCGCGATCCAGACCTCCTGGAGGGCGCGGGCCGGGCCGTGGTAGCCGAGCTGCTCGGGGCGCTGCCCGCGGACGTGGGCGAGGGGGCCGTCGATCACCCGGATCACCTCGGCGAGGGAGATCTCCTCGGCGGGGCGGGCCAGCCAGTAGCCGCCCTCCGGGCCGCGCTGGGCGTGCACGATGCCGCCCCGGCGCAGCTGCAGCAGGATGCTCTCCAGGAACTTCGGCGGAATCTCCTGGGCACGGGCGATCTGGTCGGCCGTGACCGGTCGGCCGCGCCCGGGACCGCTGGCCGTCGCGGCAAGCTCGGCGGCCGCGCGGAGGGCATAGTCGACCCGGGCGGAGAGGCGCATGCCGGCAAGGTTAGTCCCTGGTCAACCGGGCAGGCGGGCGACCCTCGGCCGATCGGCCACGCATCGATGAAAAGTGCCGCCGCCGGCACCCGACGCGCGCCGCCGGAACTGACCGGTGCGGCCCGTCATGATCCACCGCGCGGTGGCGGCCGAAATGCCGGCCCGGAGCGTCCCTATGCTGGGCGTGAAGACGAATGTCCGGCCCTTTACCCGGCCGCCAGCAACATATTGATAAACACCCGGGTCCGCTCGGGGGGAAGGCAACACGATGACCGATATCGCGACCCGCACCTGGGATGGCATGACCATCCCGGTCGCCGGCACCTATCTTCTCGATCAGGCGCACAAGCGGATCGGTTTCCTGTCCAGGCACATGATGGTCAGCCCGGTACGCGGCGAGTTCGCCGAGGCCACTGCGCAGATCACCGTCGCCGAGGACCCGCTGCTCTCCTCGGTGACGGCCACCATCATGTCGGCGAGCATCACCACCGGGAGCGTCGATCGGGACACGCATCTGAAGAGTGCCGATTTCCTCGACGTGGAGCGCTTTCCCACCCTCGAATATCGAAGCACCGGTATCACATGGCAGGGCAACGAGGACCCCATATTCCAGTGGGCGCGCCTGCGCAACCACCGGCTGGGCGGACGAGGCCGGAGTCACATTGTTCCGCCGCAGTCCGACGGTATTCCCGGGCGATTCGTCCTCACCGGTGAGCTGACCGTGAAGGGAATCACCCGGGCCGTCGACCTGGAGGTGAATTTCGGCGGCGCTCGTCGTGATCCGTACGGGCAGAACATCTTCGGATTCAGCGCGACGGCGAGCATCAACCGCGAGGACTACGGCCTGCTCTGGAACGTCGTCCTGGAGAGCGGCGGGGTGCTGGTCGGCAAGACGGTGCAGATCGAGATCGCCGGAGAGGCCATCTACCAGGCCTGACCCGCCGCATCCCCGCCAGGAGCCTGGCGGGGATGGGTGGACGCGTCAGGCGCCGACGCGCCGCAGCAGACCCTCCTGGACGGCGCTGGCGATCTGCCGGCCGTCAGTGGTGAACATCCGGCCGGTGGCCAGCCCGCGCGCGCCGGACGCGGACGGGCTCAAACAGTCGTAGAGGAACCACTCGTCGGCCCGGAACGGCCGGTGGAACCACAGCGCGTGGTCCAGGCTCGCGCCGACCAACCCGCCCGGCCCCCACACCTCGCCGTGCGCGGAGAGCACCGAGTCCAGCAGGGTGAGGTCCGAGGCGTAGGTGAGCGCGCAGGCGTGCAGCAGCGGGTCGTCGGGCAGTTTGCCGTCGATGCGCATCCAGACGCGCTGGTGCGGGTCGGCGGGCCGGTCGCCGGGGCGGACCCAGCCGGGCTCACCCACGTAACGCACGTCGATCGGACGCGGGATCTGACCCCAGATGCCCAGCCGCTCCGGGTAGCGGGAGAGCCGGTCGCTCATCGTCGGCACGTCCTGCGGCATCGGGACGTCCAGCGGGGCCGTGACCTGGTGGTCCAGGCCCTCCTCGGCCCGCTGGAACGACGCCGACATGAAGAAGATCGGCTTGTCGTGCTGCAGGGCGACGGCCCGGCGGACCGAGAAGGACCGCCCGTCGCGGATGTTCTCCACCTGGTACTCGATCGGCTCGACCGGGTCGCCGGGGCGGACGAAGTAGCCGTGCAGCGAGTGCACGAACCGCTCCGGGTCGACGGTGCGGCCGGCGGCGACCAGGGCCTGGCCGGCAACCTGGCCGCCGTACACCCGTTGTGGGCCGACCGGGGGGC
>NZ_JAGPXZ010000747.1:0-2899 GCF_018070305.1 Micromonospora sp. M51
CGGCGGGAGTGGACCCGCACGGACGGGTTGGCCGGGCGGAGCACCGAGGGGCCGCGCCGCGCCAGGTCGGCGCCGGCGAGCCGGACCCGAAGAAACCCGGCCAGGGTTGCCACCGCACCCGGCTGTTCGAGTCCGACGTGAAGTGGCAGTCGATGCAGGCCGGGTGGATCGGCGGCACCTGCCGGGACCTCGCGTTCGCCGGCCAGCAGGCGGTGGCGGCCACCCAGAGCGGCGGGGTGCTGCGGTTGGACACCCTGGCCGCCCAACCGCAGTGGCAGGCGGTGTCGGTCAACTCCGGGATGCCGTTGCGGGACCGGACCCGGTTCGTGCCGGTCGACGCCATCGCGATCAGCGGCCCGACATCCGGCAGCACGGGCGCGCCGGGCGTGCCGGGTGTGGCGGGTGTGGCGGGTGCGGCGGCCGGCGGCACCGGCGCGGCGGAGCGGCTGATCCTGGCCGGCGGGGAACGCGGCGTGCACCGCAGCGCCGACGCCGTCACCTGGACGCCCAGCGCCAACCAGGCCACCGCCGACGTGGTGACTGTCCCGGATACCTGGCTGCTCTGCTCCGGCGAGCACGACATCGAGGTGGTGCGCCAGGATGCGACGCTCGGCGATTGAACGGTTGCTGCCCGCCGCCTACCAGCGGGCCTGCGTGCCGGGCAGCGTGCTCTGGGCGCTGCTGGACGTGATGGAGGGGTTGCACGCCCCGGACGAGGCGATCCTCGCCGAGGTGGACGCGCTGTTCGACCCGTACCGGGCGCCGGACGGGCTGGTCGTGCGGTTGACCCGCTGGGTGGCGATGGACCACGTGGTCGCCTCGCCCCGCCCGGACGCCCCGCTGCCGCTGCCGGTGGGGCGGCTGCGGGACCTGGTGGCCAACGCCGCCCTGCTGGCCCGCTGGCGCGGCACCCCGTACGGGCTGCGCCGGGCCTTGGAACTGGCCACCGGGACGTCGGGCTTCGTCATCGAGGAACCCGCCGAGCGGCCCTTTCACGTCGTGGTGCGGGTGCCGGTGGCCGCCGCCGGCCATCTCGCCGTGATCACCCGCATCGTCGAGACGGAGAAACCCGCCTCGGCCACCGTCGAGATCGTCCTGGAAGAGGAGTCGTCATGACCACCGAGTGGGCGGTCGTCGCCGCCGCCGAACAGTTCACAGTCGACCCGCGCAACTGCGGCGAGCTGACCTTCACCGTCTTCAACCCGGGCACCGCGCCGGACACGGTGGTGTTCGACGTGGCGCCCGGTGACGGCTCCCAGCGGTCGTGGTTCACCGTCGCCGAGCCGCAGCGGGTGGTACCCGGCCAGGGCTCGGTGTCGTTCCTGGTCAAGCTCGCCGTGCCGGCCGGCACCGCGCCCCGGCGCTACGACATGACCGGGTTCGCGTACTCGGCGAACACCGCGCCGGAGGAGAGTTCCCGCTCCAGCGGCCGGGTCACGTACGAGGTGCGGGCGGTCGCGCCGCCACGGCGTACCCCATGGTTGTGGATCGCCGCCGCGGCGGCGCTGGTGCTGGTGGTGGTCGCCGTGGGGGTGGTGTTGCTGACCCGCGACGGCGAGCCGCCCCCCGGCGAGCCGCGAGTGGTCACCGTCGAGGCGGAGAGCCTGGTCCCGGGCGCGGTGGTGGACTCCCCGGCGAAGAGCGGGGCGAAGGTGGAGGCGCAACCCAACTGCTGCGGGGTGACCTGGTCCGGTGACACGCAGTTGTTCTTCCAGGGGTTGGCCATCGGTGACCGGGTCACCGTGACGGTGCAGATCCCGGCCGACGGCACCTGGCGGTTCGCCGCGGTACGCACCACCTCCCTCGACTACGCCAACACCGTGTTCACGATCGACGGCACCCAGGTCGGCGGCACGTTCCTCGGCTTCTCGCCGACGGTGCGCAGGACGGAGCTGCTGGACGTCGGGACGGTGCGGCTCAGCAAAGGCCCGCACCAGGTCACGCTGCTGGTGGTGGGCAAGACGCAGGGCACGAACCGCTACTTCGCGGGGGTCGACGAGATCCGGTTCACCGAAATCGTGGCGCGGGCCGTGGCGCGATGAGCGGTCGGCAGAAGGCGCTGCTGGGGTTGCTCGCCATCCTGCTGGTGGCGCTGTTCGTGGTCGCGGTCGGGGCGGGTCGCGGCGACCGGGGTGATCCGGCGGCCCGACACGGGTTGGTCGACCGGTTGGCCGCGCTGGGCGGCGAGCGTGCGGCGGTGGACCCGGCGACGGTCGGCGCCGACTGCTTCGAGTTGCCCGGTCGGCTGGTCTTCTCCGGCACCTGCGTGCTGCGGGTCGCCGACCCGGGCGGGCTACGCACGCTGGTGATGCGCAGCGCGGCGCCGTTCACTGTCGTCGCACCGGCACCCGGGGACGCCGACCTCACCATCCGCGACGAGGTGGAACCGGCGGCGGACGGGACCGGCGCGGTGGCGAAGATCGCCGTCGACCAGGCCACCGAGGTGGGCCTGGTCTGCCCCGGCCTGGGCGGCTGCACTGTCGTCGTGGCCACATCCTGACCCGGGCTGAGAGGAAGGTGTCGCCGTGGGTGACCTGCGCAAGCCGTTCCTGCTGATGGCCATGCTCGCCATCGTCCTGGCGATCGGGGTGGAGGTGGGGGCGGGGCTGCTGCTCGGCGGTGCCGACGCCGGTGCGGCCCTCGCGGACAGCGCCGGGGCGCTGGACGTGGAGATCGACGACGTGTCCGGGGTCAGCGAGCCGTCCGGGCGGGGCACCGGTTACCTCGCGCTGATCGACGCGGTGGCGGTCTGGAGCACCGGGCTGTTCTGCCTGGGCCTGCTGCTGCCCGAACGGGTCCAGGGTCGGGTGCAGGGCGTCGCCAGCCTGATCTTCTCGATCATCCTGATCATCGTCGGGCTGGTCGCGCTGGTGATCGCGTTTGTGGAGCTGTCCATCAT
>NZ_JAGPXZ010000748.1:0-2893 GCF_018070305.1 Micromonospora sp. M51
AGCGGGTGCCCATCGCGAAGGCCATCGTCACCAGCACCCCGACCAGCAGCAGCAGTCGCTGCCGCAGCCGCCAGACCGAGAAGAACAACCCACCTGCGGCGAGCGCGTAGAGCCGTCGAGCGCAGGCGTTGTCGCCGCCGGCGGTGTTCTCGATCAGGACCGGCACGCCGAAGCCGCCGGAGTCTGCCGCGTACGCGAAGGTCTTGCGCCAGTTGTCGAAGCCGACGGCCAGGTCGTCGCCCGCGTTGACGTGCCCACCGTGGACGATCAGGCCCTTGGCGCCGATCGCGGCGGCCGCGGTGGCGTGCCCGAGCAGCAGCTTTCGGCTCGGGATCCGGATGCGGTTGTTGAGCGTGGCCACGTTGATGACGTACGGCGCGTGCACGTACAGGTCGACCTCGGCGGCGCGCAGCCGCTCGGCGTCTTCGCGCGGCTTGGGTGCCTTCCAACCCTGTGGGTCGGAGAGGAAGAACTGCACGGTGTCGGCGGACCGGGCGGCCGCCTCCGCCAGCGGGTCGGTCGAGTCGACGTGGGCTCCGATACGCATGCGAGCGAGCCTACGTCGCGACCCCGACGGCCGGGGCGACGGCCGGGGCGGTGTCGCGTCACCGGACGGACCGACGATCGTTGATGGGTGTGAACCGGCGACCAGCATTCCGGTGCCGCCTGTGGCGCGAGCGCCGCACCCGGTGATCGGCGGTCGCCGGCCGACAGCGAGGTCACCCCCGCCGCGCGGCCCGGCGCAGCGGGGGCGACCCCATCGCACAGCGGCCACCGAGCGACGACGATCTCGGAAAATTGTGCTTTTTCCCCCGACAAGGTACGAGTGCTGTTGTATCGTCAGATAACAACACGATAAAGCTCCGCGGGGCGTCTTCGGTCCAACCTCATCGGTGTGGTCGTTCCTCCCCAGGTCCCACCCAAGGAATGCGGACCGGACGCCCCGCGGCCTCGTAGACGGGGGTCCACCACCGGCCGATTGACGGTCGGACGGTGGGCCCCCGTCGGCATGTCCGGGTGCCGGCCCGACCACCCCGGGCATGATCGTTGGGACCGGGTATCCTGGTCAGGTTGTCCGCGTCCGGCCGGGTTCCCTCGGCGCGTGCGGACCACGACACAAGACCTCCTGCCACGGAAGGACCGTGGCCGCTTAGCCCACAGGAGGTGAGCACGTCTTGCGTCATTACGAGATCATGGTGATCCTCGACCCCAGCCTCGAGGAACGCACCGTCGCCCCGTCGCTCGACACGTACCTGAACGTGATTCGGACCGCGGGTGGCTCGGTTGAGAAGACCGACGTGTGGGGCCGCCGGCGCCTCGCGTACGAGATCAACAAAAAGGCAGAGGGCATCTACGCCGTCGTCGACCTGCAGGCCACGCCTGCTGCGGTCGCCGAGCTGGACCGTCAGCTGCGACTCAACGAGTCCGTGCTGCGCACCAAGGTCCTCCGACCGGAAATGCGCTAAGCCTTCAAACCCCCGGTTCGTCCGGATCAGCCTCCGCGACTCTGTCGTAGGGCTCTGGGAGCCTGTACGACGAGACGCTGAGTGCGCGAGGAGATGGTCATGGCAGGAGACACCACCATCACGGTCATCGGCAATCTGACCGATGACCCCGAGTTGCGGTTCACCCCCTCCGGGGCTGCGGTCGCCAAGTTCCGAGTCGCTTCGACGCCCCGTTTCATGGACAAGGCGTCGAACGAGTGGAAGGACGGCGAGCCGCTGTTCCTCGCTTGCACCGTGTGGCGGCAGGCCGCCGAGCACGTCGCCGAGTCGCTGCAGCGTGGCGCTCGGGTGATCGTGTCGGGCCGGCTGCGTCAGCGGTCGTACGAGACCCGCGAGGGTGAGAAGCGCACCGTCATCGAGCTCGAGGTCGACGAGATCGGCCCGTCGCTGCGCTACGCCACGGCGAAGGTGCAGAAGATGTCCCGCTCCGGCGGCGGTGGCGGCGGCTTCGGTGGCGGTGGTGGTGGCAACCAGGGTGGCGGCGGAGGCAACTTCGACGACCCCTGGGCTTCGGCCGCTCCCTCTCCCGCGCGTGCCGGTTCGGGCGCCAATTTTGACGAGGAGCCACCGTTCTAATGGCGCCGAGCGCCCGCGATCGCAAACCAGGAGCACGTGCAATGGCCAAGGCTGCGGCACTTCGCAAGCCGAAGAAGAAGGTGAACCCGCTCGACAAGGACGGGATCACCTATATCGATTACAAGGACACCGCGCTGCTGCGGAAGTTCATCTCCGACCGCGGCAAGATCCGCGCTCGACGGGTGACCGGCGTTACCTCGCAGCAGCAGCGGCAGATCGCCCGCGCGGTCAAGAACGCCCGTGAGATGGCGCTCCTGCCGTACACGGCCACCACCCGCTGAGAGGAGGCACCGATATGAAGATCATCCTGACTCAGGAAGTGTCCGGCCTCGGTGCCCCGGGCGACATCGTCGAGGTCAAGAACGGCTACGGCCGTAACTACCTGCTGCCGCAGGGCTTCGCGATCGCCTGGACCAAGGGCGCGGAAAAGCAGGTCACGGTCATCAAGCGGGCCCGTTCGGCCCGCGAGATCCGCGACCTCGACCACGCCAACGAGGTCAAGGCTCAGCTCGAGGGTCTCAAGGTCAACCTGAAGGTCCGCGCCGGCGACGGCGGGCGGCTCTTCGGCTCGGTCACCCCGGCCGAGATCGTCGACGCCGTCAAGGCGGCCAGCGGCCCGGTCCTCGACCGGCGTCGGCTGGAGGTGCCCGGTCACATCAAGTCGACCGGCACCTACCCGGTGAAGATCAAGCTGCACCCCGAGGTGACCGCGTCGTTCAACCTGAACGTCGTTCAGGGCTGACGTCCGCAACACCACCACGAGGCCCCCCACAGAGTAATCGGCGCGGGCCATCGTGGTGGTGTTGCGGACG
>NZ_JAGPXZ010000749.1:0-2893 GCF_018070305.1 Micromonospora sp. M51
CCGGACCTGGCCGCCGGCAAGGCGTTCGCCCGGTTGCTCGGAGTGCCGACCGACGCCGTGAAGCGTGGCTCGGCCCCGGCCCAGGCCGCGGCGGGCCCCAGCCCGGCGCCGGGAACCGAGTTGGGCGTGGTGCAGTCTCCGCCGCTGATCCGGCTCGTGGACGTGATGATCAGCGAGAGCGACAACCTGGTCGCCGAGGCGCTCGCCCGTCAGGTCGCGTTGGCCCGCAACCAGCCGGCCTCGTTCGACGGGGGTGCCGCAGCCATGGACGCCGAGGTGGCGGAGTTGGGCCTGCCCGCCGACGAGATCAGCGTCTCCGACGGCAGCGGCCTGTCCCGTCGTAACCGGATCAGCCCGTCGCTGCTGACCGATCTGATCCGGTTGGCCGCCAGCCCGGACCACCCGGAGTTGGCAGGTGTCTTCGGTGGTCTGCCGGTGGGCGGTTGGTCCGGGACGCTGAACGAGCGCTACCGCAACACCGCGGGCACCGCCGCCGGCGCGGGTAGCGTCCGGGCCAAGACCGGCACGCTGACCCAGGTGCACTCCATCGCGGGCCTGGTCACCACCGCCGACGGTCGGTTGTTGACCTTCGCGGTGCTCACCGACAAGGTGCCGGGGGGCAGGGAGACCGCCCAGCCGGCGCTGGACCGGATCACCGCCGCGCTGGCCGGTTGCGGCTGCGGCTGACCTGCGCCGCTGCGGCGGGACGCGGTCGCCATCGGTGTCGATCGAGGGCGCGAGCCCGGGCCGGGGTGTCGCGGCGCGGGTACGGTGGGTCCATGGCGCAGTTCGTGGACTGGGATCTGGCCGCCGCCACGGCGGGGGCGTTGAGCAAGTCTGGCCCCCGCGTGTCGTACGCCGAAGCCACCGACGTGGTCGGCGACCTGCGCCGGCTGACCGACGAGGCGGCCGGGCACGTGGCCGACTACACGGGGCTGCGGGCGCAGGTGTCGCATCCGCCGGTCCGGGTGGTCGACCGCCGCGACTGGGCGGCGACCAACATCGCCGGGCTCCGCGAGGTGATCACCCCGCTGGTGAGCCGGCTCTCCGGCGACAAGCAACCGGGCGCGTTGACCGAGGCGATCGGGTCCCGGCTGACCGGGGTGCAGGCCGGCACGGTGCTGGCCTACCTCTCCGGCCGGGTGCTCGGCCAGTACGAGGTCTTCTCGGCCGAGCCGGGCCAGCTGCTGCTCGTCGCACCGAACATCGTCGAGGTGGAACGCAAGCTCGGCGCCGATCCTCGGGACTTCCGTCTCTGGGTGTGTCTGCACGAGGTCACCCACCGCACCCAGTTCACGGCCGTGCCGTGGATGCGGGCCTACTTCCTCAGCGAGGTGCAGGCGTTCGTGGACGCCTCGTCCAGCGGGAGCGAGCACCTGGTCGAGCGGTTGCGGCGCGGGGTGGCCACGTTGTCCGAGGCGGTCCGTGACCCGGAGAGCCGCACCAGCGTGCTGGACATCGTGCAGACCCCGGCGCAGCGGGCGGTCCTGGACCGGCTCACCGCGTTGATGACCCTGCTGGAAGGGCACGCCGAGTTCGTGATGGACGGCGTCGGTCCGCAGGTGATCCCGAGCGTCGAGCGGATCCGGGCGTCGTTCAACCGTCGCCGGGAGGCGGGCAACCCGCTGGAGAAGGCGATTCGCCGGCTGCTCGGGGTGGACGTCAAGATGCGCCAGTACGCCGAGGGGCGCAAGTTCGTGCACGGCGTGGTGGAGCGGGTCGGCATGGACGGCTTCAATTCGATCTTCAACTCGCCGCTGACCCTGCCCCGACTGTCGGAGTTGGGCGACCCGGACGCCTGGGTCGCGCGGGTGCACGGCCCGGCCGGCACCGTCCCGGCCGCCGGCTGATCACCCGCCGGTGGCCGCGCTCGCCCCGCCGGTGGCCGCGATCCGGGTGGCGGTACGCCGCGCCCTGACCGGTCTGCCGTCCGGCGGTGTGCTGGTCGCCTGCTCCGGTGGGGCTGACTCGTTGGCGCTCGCTGCGGCCACCGTGTTCGTGGCACCTCGGCTGGGCCGTACCGCGATGCTCGTCACCGTCGACCACGGCTTGCAGGACGGCTCCGCGGCCCGCGCGGAGGCGGTGGCCGCCTGGGGTCGGGAGGTCGGGTTCGCGTCGGCGACCGTGGTCCGGGGGCAGGTGGCCGGGCGCCCCGGCGGGCCGGAGGCGGCTGCCCGCGAGGCCCGCTACCAGGCGCTGACCGAGGTGGCCCGGCAGCAGAACGCGGTAGCGGTGCTCACCGGGCACACCCGCGACGACCAGGCGGAGACGGTGCTGCTCGCGCTCGCCCGGGGCGCCGGCCCGCGCGGGCTGGCCGGGATGCCCGCCCGGCGGGATCTGGGCGGGGTGCCGCTGCTGCGCCCGCTGCTGGAGGTCGGTCGGGAGCAGACGCGGGCCGCCTGCGCCGTGCTCGGGCTGAGTCCGTGGCAGGACCCGCACAACACCGACCCGTCGTACGCCCGGTCGAGGGTGCGGGCCGACCTGCTGCCGGCGCTGGTGCGGGCGCTCGGTCCCGGTGTGGTGGACAACCTCGCGCGTACCGCCCGGCTGGTGGCCGCCGACAACGCCGCGCTCGACGAGTTGGCGGGGGCGGCGCTGGCGGCGGCCCGGTGTCCCGACGGAGGGCTGTCCGTTGCGGCGCTGCTGGGCCTGGTGCCCGCCGTACGCGGCCGGGTGCTGCACTCCTGGGCCCGCGAGTCGGGTGCGCTGCCCGGTGCCCTGTCGCACCGGCACGTCGCCGCCCTGGACGCCCTGGTCACCGATTGGCACGGTCAGGGCCCGGCCGACCTGCCCGGGGGTGTCCGGGTGCTGCGCCGCGACGGCCGGCTGACCCCGGGCTGAGCTGTCCGGTCAGCCGCTGTGTGCCCGGTCCCGGAAGGTGGTCCGGTAGCTG
>NZ_JAGPXZ010000075.1:0-13195 GCF_018070305.1 Micromonospora sp. M51
CGGCGCCGCTGCCGACTCTGCCCGCGCCCGCCGCCCGCACGGGCGATGGCGTGGTGTTGGTCGTGGCCCGACCCGACGCCGCCGGCCGGGTCACCGCTCGCGCGCTGCTGCGGGCCTTGGACTGGATACCGGGCCTCACGCTGCACGTCGACGTCGTGACCGGCGCAATCCTGATCACCCCGGCCGTCGATGGCGCGCACGTCGTTGGTGCTCGCAAGGAGCTGCCCCTACCGGCCGCCGCCCGACATTTGTGCGGCATCGCCACCGGCGAACCCGTGCTGCTGGCCGCCCTGCCCCGCCAGAACCGCATCGTCGTCCACCCCTCAAACACCATCACCGCGGTCCTGGCCGACCTGCACGCCGCATCCTCGCAAAGCCCTCATGACCACCGGTCCCGATCGTGTCGCCACCGCCCGAGCGCTCCTCGAGCACCTCGGTCTCACCGCCGCCGACCTCACCGGCAGTAACCGGCCTGCCATGCCGACAGTCGCCGAGTACCTTCCTGCTGTGGTCGCCGCGGCGAGCCCGGGCACCCGACGCACCTACGGCAGCTCCTGGCGACGCATGGCCGCTGCCCTCGGCGAGTGGCGTATCGATGCGGTGCGGGCCAGCGACATCGAAGCCCTCATGCGACAGGCCGCCGCAGGCGCCCGCCCTCGCCGCAACTCCCGAAACGGCCGGCACGCCGGCGAGCACCTCATCGCCGCCGCCCGCGCCTTCTACAATCGCGCCATTGCCGACGGCTACCTCACCGTCGTGGACAGCCCTGCCCACCGGGTTCGCAAACCCCGTCGGCTGCCCAACACACGCCGCGCCCTCACCCCCGACGAACTGGCCGACATCAACGCCGCCGCCCGCAGCGGCGGTAACGACATCGTGCTCGACGCCCTACTGCTGCGCCTGCACACCGAAACTGCCTGCCGGCGCGGCGGCGCCCTGGCGCTGCGCCTGATCGACCTGGACACCGACCACGCGCTGATCCGCCTGTCGGAGAAGGGTGGCACGCAGCGGTGGCAGCCCATCACGCCGATGCTCGCCGCTCGTCTCAGCGAGCACGCCCAGGCCCGCGGCGCCGTCACGCCCACCGACGCGCTGCTTCGCTACCGTAACGGCCAACCCGCCACCTACCGGCGCTACGACCTACTGTGGGCCCGCATCGGCCGGCGGCTACCGTGGGTCGCCGCCCAGGGAATCACCATGCACTGGCTGCGCCACACCACCCTGACCTGGGTCGAGCGGCACTTCGGCTACGGTGTGGCCCGCGCCTACGCCGGACACACGGACCGCCGAGGACCCGCCACCACCACCTATATCAAGGCCGACCTGCACGCTGTCGCTACCGCCGTGGCAGCCTTCACCGGTCAGCCACACCCACTGGCCGTAGGTGAGAGCGTCCTAAGATGATGATCAGACCTAGACGGTGGTCGCGTCCTTGATCTGGAGCACGACAGGCCCTGCCGCTGTTGGAGCGATCCAAGCCTCATAGGTGGGATTCCGGGTGTCGGTCTTCGTGGTTCCGAGCCAGGTGTAGCGGACGGCCAGCTCGTACGTGCCCTTGACGCGGTAGATCGCAAACTTCGGATCGAAGGTGGCACGCGCGGTCAGAAGTGGATCACCCGTGGAAGACCACTTGACCTTCTCGGCGCCCGACGGCGGACTCCATTCGGGGCATCCAGCCGGCATAGCCGACTTGGCGTCTCGCACGCATCGTGTGAAAGCCTCGCTCAGCTTCGCGGCGACCAGTTCCCAAGGCACCTTGGGATCCTGCTTCACTACACCGGGGTCGCCTATGGCCGAGTGCTCCTTGATCTCCTGGACGTCAAGTCTCCCATCGACCCACTTCACCTTGGCCCAGTACTTCGCCGGCGTCACGACGCGGCGTAGCTCCTTTGAAGCGTTGTAGTCCGCCGTCACCATGACGGTCCCGAGCATGTCGAAGCGGCTCTCCGCTTCGGTGTAGTGAATGACCGCAGCTTCCAGAGGGTTGCCGTAGAAGGCCCATCGGACCTTGGAGACGTCCGAGGTCTCGACGATGGATTGCGGGCAATTGGCGGGGGTCGCAGACGGTGACTTCGCGCATTTGTCGAGCCAGCTACCTGCAGCCGCGACCACGGCCTCCTGCTTCACCTCAGCCGGCCAGGGATCTGACGTCGCAGGGAACGGCTCATCTCCGCCGAAGATGAAGTAGCCCAAGACAGCAAGAACGACGACGACGCCCAGTCCGCCACCACCCGCGGCTGCTGCCGCGCCACCTCCGGAGCCAGACTCTGTTGCCTCATCTTCTCTGAGGTCGACATTCGCTCTGGTTCCATAGTGACGATGGTGATGCGTGTGGGTGCTCTTATGGACGTTCCCTTCGTAGTAGGACCCCTTGACGTTGGCCTGACGTTCGCCACCAACGCCAGTTTGCCGATCTACCATGCTTACCTGCCCTCGCGGTCATCATGGCCTCGCTCGAAGTAGTCGCCCGCGACGTTGGCCTGACGCCCGCTACTGAACCCGACCTGGTTGACCACGGGGCTAGCTCTGCCCGACTTCGCCGGACCGCTCAAGCTGTCCCGATGCTGAGCGCCAGACGAGGGTGCCGAGCCGCTGGCGCTTCGAATCGTCAAAATCATGCCGACGATCGCTACCGGTAACGCGATGATGTTTGCCCAGGCCGCCGCGCCGTCGAGGCTCCCACTAAAGATCATTACTAGCGAGACAACGATCATCAGAAGGAGCGCGCAGGCGATCATCTGTCGTTTGGACACGACGTCCATCATGGGCGATGGACGCAAACTTGCGAAGCTCCGACGATAAGGAGTGTCCTTGATCTGCCACGTTGGCGACGTGCATCTTCCTGGTGCGGCTTGCCCGTGGTCCAAGGGGCGCAAGGCCATTCGTGAGCAGCAGTCGGTGTGGCACTTGGCAACGCGGTGGCCGACTCATCGGCTGCTGGTCGCAGCATCGGTCGGTCGTGAGCTGCCTACCGTGGCTGGGTGACATCCTGGATCCCGTCGCCGCCAAGGCGACCGTCACCGCCGAAGCCGAGGTCAGTGACGCATGACGACGATGGTCCGGGGCTGGCTCGTTGCCACCGCTCTTGCAGGCATTAGCGGACAGCTGCACCCCTTTCGATTAACTCCGGAAAACGTCGGCATCCGAAGTTGATCAACGACGCGTTGAAGCCGACGCGCGACCGCCTGATGGAGTCAGCGCAGACCGCGCTGCGCGGCGACGCTCTCGGCTATCTTCCGGTGAGTGCCGGCCAGTCCCTGGGTGTCGAGCGCGCCGGCGAAGGGCTTGCTGCTGTCTGGTTTGACGAGCGCGCCCCGGCGGACCCAGACGTCGGTGTGGCGGATCAAATAGTTGGTGGTCAGGATTGTGGCCCTGTGCGCGAGGAGGAATTCGAGGATGCGGTGCAGTTTCTCGCTGTTGCGCGAGTACCGGCTCAGCGCCGATGTGCACAGTACGAGATCGCCTTCGGTGGCCTTCCTGAGCAGGTTCACCAGACCTTGGTCGAAGCGCGGGTCGATCGCGCTGAACAGGGTCACCGTGTCGTCGCCGGACGGTGGTGCCGTGACTACCTCGTCGCCAGAAGGCAGGCTGGGTGTGGGTGCCGAGGGCAGGCGCAGTGGACCGCGACCGCCGTCGGCGAAGGTGTCGGTCAGCGCGTCCAGACACGCCCACGCACGCGGATAGCGCCCGGCCAGCTCGGCGAAATGGTTCGGCTTTTGATCGGCGATGGGCTGGCGGCGGCGCGCGGCCAGCAGATGCGATAGCGGGCCGGCCGCGTACTCCGTCGCCGGGATGATCCCGCTGTCGAGCGGACCGTCGTGGTGTGCCTGCTCGAGCAGGCTGTTTCGCACCACGAGGGTGACCTTGGCCTTCAGGTCCAGCGGTGCCGCCAGCGGCTTGTGGTCGAACACCTCCTCGACGAACGGTGCGATCAGCACGTCCTGCGCACGCTGCGGCAGGGCCGCCAGCGCCTCGGCCCGCTGCAACACGTCGTCGCCGATACGGTGGGCCAGGTCCTCGTCTACGTCGCAGACTTCAGTCAGCAGGCCGGGCAAGCGCCCCCTTTTTTGGCGTGGCGTGGGCGGCGGTGACGGCGAGGTCGGCGTGGGTACACAGAACGAGCGTTATATGGCGGTACCAGGCGTCGTAGCGACGCACCTGATAATGGTCCAGGCCGACCTCGGTCTTCGCGGTTTGGAAGCATTTCTCGATCGCCCACTGGGTCCCAGCGACCCGGCTCAGATCCTCGTCGTGCGTCCCGGCCGGGCCGAAGCGCAGGTAGTAGGCCAGGTCCGTGGGCTTGACGATATTGCGGCGGATTAGCCGCCAGTGGCCGTATTCGTCGACCGTGCCGGGTAGGGAGGCTACGGCCCAGTTGTAGAGTCGTGGCCCTTTGGGGCCGGTGCCGCAGCTGCGCCGCTTCCATGCCAGGGCCGGTGCGTTCGCGGCGAGGACGTCCGGGCGGGAGTTGCCCGCTGTGGTCGGGAGCCGCTGGTTGCGGGGCACGGCAAGCACGTAGCCCACCCTGTGCTGCCGCAGCCAGGTTCGGAACTTGGAATCCTGCCCGTATGCCTCGTCGGCGGTGACCCACTTCGCAGGCAGGCTGGCGGTGATAGCGCGCTCGATCATTCGCAGGTCCAGTGCGGTTTTTCGTGGCTAACCCGGCACCGGCTGCGATGCCGGCTTCCTCGCGGCGGGCGGGGTCGTCGCACCAGCGGCGGGGCAGATACAGCTCCCGGTCGATCAGCGTGCGCCCGGCTGGGCTGGCGTAGGCCAGGAACACCCCGAGTTGGCAGTTCTCCGTCCGCCCGGCAGTGCCCGAGTACTGACGCTGCACCCCCGCCGACTTGATGCCCTTCTTCAGGAAGCCGGTCTCCTTGACGATCAGCACCCCGTCGTCATGGCCGAGGTGCTCGGTCACGTAGGCAAACAGGTCGTCGCGAACAGCGTCCGGGTCCCACGCTGACTTGTTGAGCAGCCGTTGCATCCGGTCCGGTGTCGCATCGCCGGCGGCCTTGGTCAAAGTCCGAGTCCCTGGCGGACCACCGGCCGCACCATTGTGGAAGGACGATGCGAAAGTGAGGCATTTCCTGACCATCCGTCCAGTGCATAGCGTCCTCAGCAGGTCGCGGCAGCAACGCCGCAACTCGACGAGGGGAAGCACCTATGCAGAAGCTCATGAGGACGATCCTGGCGACGATGATCGTCGCCGCGGGAGTCGTCGCACCTCAGGCCTCGAGCGCCGCAGCCGCGGCGCCGGCCGGCAACATCACCGCGAGCCACGTGGCAACCACCAGCACGGCCCCGGCTCCTTCGGCCCCGTTGGCGATCCAGACCGGGGAGTACGAATACAACTGCATCGGAACCGATGGCAGTAGCTTCTGGATCGGCCCTGGAAGGCCGACCACCGACTGTCACGGTAGCTACCTGCAGAAGTACCTCGACGGAAACCTGCTTGCGACCTACAACCTCGCCTACGGCGGCGGGGCAGCACAGAATCCCCCGTGGAACACCGGATGCGTCCTGGCGATCGCCGGCGGGGTTGCGCTCTTCGTCTTCCCTCCGACCGGCGTCGCGGCGTGGGTCACATTGAGCGGCCTGGCGGCCGCTAGCCTTCTCGACTCGTGCATTGTCTAGCGCGTCGCGCCGGAAATTCGCCTACAAAATGGTGTGAGTGATCCGAGGATCTCCTCGGCGATCTTGGTTCAGATGACTGGTCGTGGATCGCAGCTCCAGTCGGCGATCCACGACCGGAGAGGTCGGCTTCGAGGGACTGCACCGATTTGTGGACGCCGCGGCGGATCTTTTGTTCAGTGAGGAACCCGTATCAGCGTTCGACCGGGTAGATCTAGGAGGATCCGGTCGGATTCAGCGTGTCGGCTCGGTGCTGGCCCGGCCGCTGCTCATCGATCAGCCCATCGAGAGGCTCGACCAGGACCTGAGACGTCATCTACCCACAGTGCAAAGATGGCACCCAGAGTGATCGCCACGTCGGTGTTCGAGGCGCCCCTCAGTGAGCCTTTCCGCGCAACGTTCTGATCACCGGTGGTGATCATGTTCTGCGGTCGTGTTGCGTGTAGAGCAGGACGAGTGCGGCGGCCAAGATCTTGCCGATGTGCCAGGGGTCGAGGCTGATGTTGCGTAGTGCTTTGAATGTGGTCTCGAGCAGGGAGCTTCCGCGTGGGTCCCGGAGTGCGGCACCGGTCAGTTTCGACCAGCGTGCCGTCGATGATGACATGTGAGTAGCCGGCGGTCTTGGCGGCGAGGAGGGAGCCGTGCAGACCGGGCAGCTGCGCGGCGAGCGCGCGGCTGCCACGGCGGGTGCGTTCGGCGTCCAGCAGCCCGGTCAGACGGTTCACCGTCTCCTCTCCCACCGGCAGTACAGCGGTTTATGTGACACTCATGTCGACGCAGGGCCGCTATGAAGTTGATCTTTGGAAGGACCACTTCGTATCGAGGTCTTGCGTATTTTCTCTGCACCCTCGCCTGATCTGGCGCGTCCGACACCTTCCCGGCATTCCGGACAGCTACTGACTGCTACCCCCAGCTTGCGAGGATGGCTCAGTGCACGCCAAACCATCTTCGCGCGCATCACCAGGGCCTGATCCGCACCACTCGTCCGGATCCTGAAAATCTTGACACAAAATGGAGCGAGGTGTTGACTTGTGGCCATGGGCCCGGCTTCAGCAGGAGACCAAGGATCGTTCGCCAGTTCGGATGCGGCTGACCGCCAGCTTGTCGTTCCGGGGTGGTATTACGCGACACTCGGAGTAATCGCGGGCGCTGCGGTCGTGGCATTTGCGCTTCTGCCGCAGGCGATCGCGGGCCCCACTCTCGTCGTCGCAGCCCTGCTTGTGGCGGTGACGAGCCGTACCGCGGCGAGAGCCTCGGGAACTCGTCTGCCCATTCCGGCTAGCGCTACCGGCGTCGGTTATCTGGTAGCCCTGGCGGTCGCCCTGGTCGGGTCCTTGATCGTTGTATGGACCGTGGTGCGTCCTGACGGTCCTTCCGGGCTCGCCTGGATGCTTGGCGCTCTAGTGTTCGTGGTCGCACTCAGCGGGACCTGGGTGGCCAGGACGGGGCGTTCGGCATAGGCCTCAGTGGTCCTTGGCCGTAACGGGTCAGCACGCACCAATCGCATCTGCGGGTGCCCTCTGATCTGGGATGACGGAACCCTGGAGGGCTCCCGTCATCCCAGATCAGAGGGCATTTCCCAGATGAGGCGTGGACGCAGCGACAAGCCGTCTCAGAGGTCACATGTCGGTGCAGCGGACCCGACTCACCCGACCGCTACGCCCCCATTCGTGAAAAGTCCGTCGTGCGGAGGAACGTAAGACGATCGCGAGTGATCTGGGCGGCGTCATCGATCAGCGAGAGACGAGACCCCGTCTCCATCGCCACGGCAACGAGGCCCACTATGCCGCAGAGGAGGAATTTTGCTTCTACAGTCGGATCGACGCTCGGCGAGATCAGACGCTTCTGCTGAGCCTCTTCGAGGTAGTCGGTAAGCCTGACATACCACCCGGACAAGCGACCGCCGAAACCCTTGTCGCCGGAAACCTCATCACCGAGTTTGATCGCCACCCGAGCCAGAGGGCTGTAGAGCACGTTCGTGGTCACATGCTCGGCAACCCACACGATCGCGTCGAGCGGATCGCCGGCGGGGCGAGGGGACCCCATGAATACGCCCCCCGGGTACGCGAGATTGATCACGGCAGACGCGAGCGTCTGCTTGGTGGGGAAGTAATAGGTGACCAACGACTTGGAGGTGCCGGCCAGCTCTGCGATGTGTTGGATGCTCGCCCGCTCGTACCCCGACTCATCAAAGGCCCGAACCGCGGCCTCAAGGATCTCAGGCGCGGCATTTTCCTCGCGATTGTCACTCAGACTGACCTCCACCGCTCGCAGAGCGGTATGCCTAGGTGACTCATTATCGGTGACGCTCATAAATCCCCCGTTCATCTCCGGTGGAACGAAGTGCGGGCAGGTCCCACGCCTCCACCACGGCGACGCCGTCGATGAGGGCGAATGTATCGATCTTAAACCCTGAACGAGCGGTCAGGGCAACACCTCCTGGCACTGCAGCCTCTAGTTCGGGGGTCTGCTGTGCTCGAATGCGTGGCGAGACCGGCCCAACTGGGCGAGCTTCACGCTGCGTGACCTTCGGGATCCTGGTCGGGCTGCCAGGTCACGTTGCAGCTACTCGCAACGTGGAGGCCAGGCTTATTCGATGAAAGGTCATTAATGGAAGAAGTCATTTCGATCCGGAGTTCCGCGCCGGCGGTGACCCCGGAGTACCGGGCGTCGATCGTGTCGCCTTTCACGCTCACGGTGGTCTCGGCGAGGCGGTCGGTGTCGAACAGTTTGCCGTCGAGGATGACGTGTGACCAGCCGTCGGCGGCGTCCCGGCGCAGGGCGTCATGCAGGGTGGGCGTCTGCGCCGCCAGGACCCGCACGGCCTCGGCGACGTACCGGTACGCGGTCGCCCTCGACACCCCGAGCCAGGCCCCGAGGATGGTCTTGTCCTCACCCTTGCGGAACCACCAACACCAGAAGCGCCTGGTAGAAGCAGGTCAACGTCCGGCCGGGTACCCACCACCCGGCGCGCGACAGCCGCGCCACGTGCCGCACGAGTTCCCTCGGGACGTCGAGCCTGGCAGCCTATGTGAACACGTGGAGCCCTCTCGGAGACTGGTCTTGTCGCAAAGACCTGCCTACTGATGGCTCTACGCCCACATCCAGCACTGTCCGCTATGGAGAAGGTGCCCGTGTCGTCCCGATCGGCGTCCCCAGCCTTGTTGAGACCACCTCAGTGACCGGTATAGCTTGCCGGTCTCTTTTGCAGGTCACGGAACCGGTTGGGTCTCGTCGCGAGTCTGGACGTACTTGTATCCGCGTACGGTGGGTCCGGCGTCGCGGCCGGGAAGTTGCATGCGGACCACGGCCTGCTCCTGCTGCGGGCTGAAGGTGATTTCTGCACCACAGAGGGAAATCGCCTGGCAGCGATAGGTCGCGCCGGGGCTGGTGTTCTTCCCCGCCGCGTTGAAGCTCGTCAGCTTCTGGGACGCGGACTCCTCCAGCACCTCACCGCAGCAGCTAGATTTGCGTGAGCTTCAGAGTTGCGCTGAGCGTCATCGGTGGTGGGGCAATGGGTCGTGTCGCCCCTCGGACACAACCCATAACCCCACGGTGCGCGTTGAGATCTACTTCAGCGCGCACCGTTTGCGTTTCCGGCTGGTAGTTCAGCCGAAGTCCGAGTTGCCGGTAGACCTCCGCTTTGGGCCTCGACACGACCCCGATGCCGACCGTGGTCACGCAGATCCGCCGCCGGCTGCGCCGGGCTGCACCACGCACCGCCACAGCCGCTACCACCGGCCAACGGCACGGCCTCCACTCGTCCCCAGACCCCATCGACGGGAATACCGGCCCGGACGCGGCCGCCCTCGACGGCGAAGACCACACCGACGGCGACCAGATCCCTGTGCCGCGCCCGGCGGTGCCGTCCCTGGCGCACCCGCTGGCCGAGGCCTGGCCGTCCGCAGGCCTCGGGCTCATCGGCCCGGGCGCCGACGCCGCTGCCCGCGGTTTCCTGACCGCCGCGCTCGCCGCCGGCGGCCTCGATGCCCCACACGAACGCACCCAGGTGGTGATGCCAGCGGCAACCGCGACGACCCTCCTCGGCACGGATACCGCGACCCTGCCCCACACTCCGCGCCTGACGGTCACCACCACCGTCGAGGAGGCCCTCGATCTCATCGAAGCGCAGATCCTGCACCGCAGCCGCCTCGTCGACGCAAGCGACGCTGACACGGTGGCCGACCTGCGCACGCTCGATCCGGCGGGGGAGCCGCTGCCGTCGTCGTCGCCAGCATCAGCCTCGTCGAGATCACCGGAAGGATCCGCGCCGACACCAGCCGACCCACACCCAGGCCCACGCAGCAACCAACGGCCCCTCAGGACCGGCCAGGACACCACGCCCCGAGGACCGGCGCCGACCGGACCACCAGGCGGCGAACGCCCCGCCTCACCGAAGCGGTCACCGAGACCAAACCAATGGCCACCTTCGCGTCGCCGGGCGCCGTGTCTACTCCGGCTTCACCGCGAGGACAGGCCGCGAGCACACAAAGCGCCGGGTCGCCAGGCCGCCCAACCCGGCCCGACCGCGAGGACGTCCGTGGCGGTTCCGAGGAGTCCCGTGCAGCGGGCGGCCGCGCCGGAAGGACGCCAGCCGGCCATGGGAGGACCGCAGCGACGACGATCCCCGCGGACCAGGACAGCGCCGCCCAGGTCGCTGCGGCCACTCCGGCCGCCGTGGCGTACTGGTACCAGCAGGATCCGTCGATGCACCCCGCGCAGATCGCCGAGCGGATCGGCAGATCCGAGCGCACCGTGCGTCGATACTGGCCGCCGGCCAAACTGCAGCGGGCGAACGCCCACCACCACGGCCCGCAACCGACCGTCCCCGGAGCGTCCTAACCCTGACCCGCTCTCGACCTTGTAGAGACTCTGGTGTCTGTTCCCTCCTTGATGAGGGTGCCGACGGGCCTATGGAGGGTGTGCGCAGTGAGCCCAGGCCATATCCTGTCGATCTTGTTATGCGGGAGTCAGGAGTCAGGCAGGTTCTGGTGGTGCGGGCGACGTCGGGACTTGCGAGCTGCTTGTCGGTGACCTCGGTGTGCAGCGAGGCCGGGATTCGCCCCTGCTGGTAGATGTGCAGGGTGTAGAGGTACGGGCTCGCCGCGTCGTACCCCGAGTACTCGATCTTCACCTGGCCCCTGCGCAGCAGGGTCCGCAACGTCTCCGCCTCGCCCGGCGCGATGGCCGCGTACGGGATGTCCGGCACCTCCTACGCGTTGTACCACCAGTCCGGGTCGACCGGCAGCGAGCAGACCGTGGTCGGCCAGATCCCGCCGCGGGAGACCGGTTCGATCAGCACCCCGACCGCGCCGGCGGCGCGTGCGCGGGCGAGTTGCGCCGCGCCGATCCGGCAGATGCAGCCGACCGGTTTGTCTGCGTCGATGCTGAGCAGCACGAGTTTGCCCCGGGCGTCGACCCGGTCGTAGTCCGCCGCTCTGCCGCGCCCGCCGTCGACCACCGCGACGTTCCGCCGGCCATCGAACCGGACCACCTGACCGGCGGCAACCGCCACGACGTCACCCAACTGCTGCCCCTGGTCGACAAGGTCCCACGGATCAAGGGCATCCGCGGTAGGCGTCGAGGAGACCATCGCCCTGCTGCACCGGTTCCGCCGCCTGCGCATCCGCTGGGAGATCCGCGACGACATCCACGAAGCCTTCCTCACCCTTGCCTGCGCCATCATCTGCTGGCGCCGCCTCCATTACTCAAAGAGTTGGGAGTTGTAGACGTGCCATCGGGCATGCGCGTCGACCGCAGGGCTGTTGCAACCGTTCGCGTGACCCGGCTCAGTGATCCTGCGCACGTTCGTGCCGATGGACGGATGTCGGCCGCTGTGCTCCCGGACATCCGACTGTCCGCCGAGGCATGATGATCGACATGCGTTACCTGCTGCCTCACCCCGACGCCGTGGCCGATCTCAGCGATCTCGACGTCGGGCTTTACGACGGCACGCAACCCCTCCCAGAGAACCTGGACGACGTCGAGTTGTACGCAGTGCCGTACGGGATCATCGATCCGCGCCTGTGTGAGCCGATCACTCGGATGCCTCGGCTCAACGTTGTGCAGACAGTGACCGCTGGTTACGACCACGTCCTGCCATTCCTGCGGCCTGGTCTGACCCTGGCCAACGGCCGGGGCGTTCACGATGCGGCTACCGCCGAACTCGCCGTGGCGCTTACGCTCGCCGCCCGGCGCGGACTGCCGCAACTCGTTCGGGCGGGCGACGAGGGCCGCTGGGACCCGTACTGGTCGCGTGGACTAGCTGACGCCCGGGTCCTCATCGTCGGCTACGGCTCGATCGGCGCCGCGATCGAACGCCGGCTCGCCGGGTTCGAGGTAGCCGTCAGCCGGGTGGCCCGGACTGCCCGCCCCGGGGTCCGGCCGATCTCGGAGATCGCGGACATGCTGCCGCACGCGGACGTCGTCATCCTTTCCGCACCGCTAACCCCGGAAACCGAAGGCATGGTGAACTCGGACTTCCTAGCCAAGATGGCCGACGGGGCCCTGCTGGTAAACGTGTCAAGGGGCCGAGTGGTGGACACCGACGCGCTGCTCACCGAACTCAGCAAAGGCCGGATGCACGCCGCCTTGGACGTTACAGAGCCCGAGCCGCTGCCTGCTGGTCACCCGCTGTGGTCCGCGCCGAATGCCCTTATCAGCCCGCACGTCGGCGGCCTGACCGCTGCGTTGTCACCCCGGGCTCGTCGCTTGTTGGTCAACCAGGTCCGGCGGCACGCAGCGGGCGAACCACTCGCGAACGTTGTCGTCGCGCCATGATCGCCCACTGCAGACGTCCGACAACCGGATGATCTATAGCGGCCCGCCGACAAGACACGCTGGAACTTGACAGGGAAGTGGGATGCCCCGTTCCCCGACGACCGCTTCTGGGCCGACCAGAGCCCACAGTCCAGCCGAGTGGGCGGACACCGTCGCCTTCGACCACGCGATCCGAGACGGCTCCGCGCGGGCCACCGCCGACGGTGGTCTTTACAAGAATTCGGGGCGGTTCAGCGTCGGTTCGACCTGAGGATCGGCTTATGCGCGATCTGTGATTGCGGATCTTCGACTGTGCACGGGTTCACGGCCTTCTGTGGGCGTGACAGCTTCGGTCGGAAGCAGCCGGGGGGAACCGAGCCGGCTGCGACCTGCCGGGCTGCGGTGCCCCGCTTGATCGGGGTGCCACGCTGCCGTGGGCTCCCTAGGTGGCCCCTTGCCGGCGAAAGTCATCGCGTCTGTCCTGGTCAATGCCTCGATGATGCCGTGTGTGCGGGCTGCGGTCGGGTCGTGGACCACATCTCGGTGAAGCCGGACGAGGCGGCCGGTGGCGGCGGTCATGACCTGCACGTTCACGCCGTGTCACTGTTTGTGAGAAGTGACTCTGTGGGGATGGGACGGCGTGGAAGTCTCCTAGAATGGTTGTTCGTGCTTTACGGCAGGTCGGCGGAGGTCAGCGCACTCGACGAGGTGATCGCGCGGGCTCGCGACGGCGTTGGTGGTGCGGTGGTGTTGCGGGGCGAGGCAGGCGTGGGCAAGACGGCCCTGCTCGACGCGGTGGCCG
>NZ_JAGPXZ010000750.1:0-2886 GCF_018070305.1 Micromonospora sp. M51
CTCCGACAGTATTACCAGGACGAGACGATCTACTTCTGGAGCTCCGACCGCACCCGTCTGGTGCCTGACCAGCGCTACCGACCGCAGGCGGTGCCGGTCGAGCGGCGGGTCAACGAGGTGGTGAAGTGGCTGGTCGGCGGTCCCTCCGACTGGCTGCGCCCGGGAGTCGTCGGGCTGCCGGACCGCACCGAGCTGATCAACAACGCCACCGGTGGGAACGGTCGGTGGGAGGTCAACCTGGACATGCCCAGCGACGACCAGAACGGCATCGACCAGTTGATCACCCAGATCGCCTGGTCGTTGGGTGACCTGCCGGGCCAACTGGAGCTGAAGATCCGCAACAACGCGCAACCGGTGGTGATCCTGGGCGAGCGCCGAAACTCCCATGCGCTCTACCCGCACGCCGCCAGCCCGCTGCGCTTCGGGGTGTACGACGGTGCGATCCACCCGCTCGACTTCGAAGGCGAGCCCAGCGGCACCGTGCCGCTGGCGCCCGAGGTCAACCGCAACGTCGTCTCGGCCAGCCTCGGGTTCGCCAAGGACCGGCGGATCCTCGCCGCGATGGTGGTCACCGGCAGCAAGAACCGCTACCGGCTCGCCGTGGGCACGGGCGTCGAGCCGGTCTCCGTGCTCAGCCGCAGCAGCACCGAGTACTCCTCGATCAGCCGGCCGGTCTGGCTGCGGATGGTCGACTCCCGACCCGGCCGCGGCCTGGTCGTGGCCGACGGGCAGCTCTACCGGTTCGACGAGACGGCGCGGATGTATCAGATGCCGCTCAACCTGCCCTCCGGCGAGGTCACGGCGGTGGCCGCCGCGTTGGACGGCCAGCGGGTGGCGCTGATCGCCGGCGGCCGCCTCTACGTCGCCGCTGTCAACCTCGACGGCGGCGGGGTCTCCATCGGCCCGCCCCGAGAGCTGGTCACCTCGCTGACCAACCCGACGGCGGTCGACTGGGGCAGGGAGGACCAACTGGTGGTGGCCGGGTCCGTCGGCCAGCCGGCGCTCTACGAGATCAGCGTCGACGGCGCCCTGGAGACGCCGTTGCGGACCGACCTCGGTGCCAAGGTCAACCACCTGACGGCGTACCCGAGCAACCGCGGCGTGCGGGCGCCCAGCGGTGCCTACATGTACGAGGTGAACGGGGTGGCCTACCGCAGTAGCCCGTTCGAACGCATCGAGCCCAGCCGGGTACGCGGCATCGCCCAGGTGCCGGCCGGCGTGCGGCAGAGCAACCCGTCGGCCCCGTTCTTCCTCTACTGTCCCGGTGGGCGGGCTCTGGGCGGACCTCGCCGACCTGGTGCTACCCGCCGACTGCGCCGGTTGTCGCGAGCGCCGCCCCGGCCTGCGGCACGGGGTCTGCCCCGCCTGCGTCACCGCGCTGAGCCAGTTGCGGCCACGGGCGGTGCGCCCCACCCCCGCCCCGCCGGGTCTGCCGTCCTGCGTCGCACTCGGCTCGTACGCGGGTCCGCTGCGTGAGGCTCTGCTGGCGTACAAGGAACACGGCCGACACGGCCTGGCCCGCCCACTCGGCGCGCTGCTCGCCGAGGTCGTCGCGGCGGCCGTCGGCGAGCCTCGTCCGTTGGCGTTGGTTCCGGTCCCGGACACCGCGGCGGCGGCCCGGTCCCGTTACGGAGACCACCTCGACCGGTTGGCCCGGCACTGCGCGGCCCGGCTCAACCGGGGCGGTTGGGCGGCGCGGGTGCACCGTCCGCTGCGGGCGCTGCCCCGGCCCGACTCGGTCACCCTGGACAGCGCCGGGCGGGCGGCGGCGGCCGAGGCGGCCTTCCAGCCTCGCTCGGCCGGGCCGTTGCGGGGTGGTGCCGCCGGCCCGGCACCGGTCGTGGTGCTGCTCGACGACATCGTCACCACCGGGGTGACCCTCGCCGCCGCGAGCGGAGTGCTGAGCGCGACGGGATCTGCGCCAACAGTCGCCGCGGTGCTCGCGGCGACCGAGAAAAGACACCAGTCGTAACCCATCGTGTTTCCGTTTCACCCGTTGGTGTATGAGCTGCGAAAAATTCTGGGCCGTCTCGGCAACATGGGGTGACTGCCGGGCAAACAGGAGTTAGCGTTTCGCTGTCGGGGGTAGGAGGTCGTTCCAACCGCCCTCGGCGGTGAGAGGAGGCGTAGCCGTACAACCGGTCGACGCCAGCGGGTCTCCCCACGGCGCGCGGCCGGGTAACCGGATCGAAGACCGTCCGAACAAGGGAGGTCACGTGGACATCGTGGTCAAGGGCCGTAACGTCGAAGTTCCCGATCATTACCGGGTACACGTAGCCGAGAAACTCGCGAAGATCGAACGCTACGACCACAAACTTATTCGCGTCGATGTCGAGCTGTTTCACGAGCGCAATCCGCGCCAAGCCGACCACTGCCAGCGGGTGGAGATC
Source organism: Micromonospora sp. M51 (assembly GCF_018070305.1). Taxonomy (NCBI): domain Bacteria; kingdom Bacillati; phylum Actinomycetota; class Actinomycetes; order Micromonosporales; family Micromonosporaceae; genus Micromonospora; species Micromonospora sp. M51. The sequence continues at coordinate 2,391 of NZ_JAGPXZ010000750.1, forward strand.
ACCTGCGTTTCCCGGGGTCCGGTGATTCGGGCCGAGGCCTGCACGAACGACTTCTACAGCGCGCTCGACGCCGCCATCGCGAAGCTCGACACCCGGCTACGCCGCGCAGCCGACCGCCGCCGCGTACACCGGGGCCGGCACGCGCCGATCTCCGTCGCCGAGGCCACCGCGGGCCTGCCGGTCGCCGACCTGGTCTCCACCGCGCCGAGCGACGGCGCCCGCGCCGGCACGGCCGTCGCGGAGCGGGTCGAGGAGGAGTACGACGACCAGCAGCCGTGGCACATCGCCCGGGAGAAGGTGCACCCGGCGGAGCCGATGACCATCGACGACGCGCTGTTCGAGATGGAACTGGTCGGCCACGACTTCTACCTTTTCCAGGACAAGGAGTCCGGCCGTCCCAGCGTCGTCTACCGGCGGCACGCCTACGACTACGGGATCATCTCCCTCGCCACCTGACCCACCCCTCTCGTTCGACCGGGGAGTTGTGGCGGGGCGT
>NZ_JAGPXZ010000751.1:0-2884 GCF_018070305.1 Micromonospora sp. M51
GGACCGGCGTGGTGCGGTAACCGACCACCGCTACCCCGAGGGTCTCCAGGCGCTCCAGCGTCGCGCCCACGTCGAGGATCGACTTGACCCCGGCGCAGACCACGGCGATCGGGGTCTGCGCCAGGGTGACCAGGTCCGCCGACTCGTCGAAGGTGTGCGCGGCCTCCCGGTGCACCCCACCCAGCCCGCCGGTGGCGAACACGCCGATGCCGGCGGCGGCGGCCACCGCGCTGGTCGCGGCCACCGTTGTCGCGCCGTCAGCACCGGTCGCGGCGGCCACCGCGAGGTCGCGGACGGAGAGCTTGGTCACGCCGTCGACAGTGGCCAGCCGGGTCAGCTGCGCGTCGTCCAGGCCGACCACCAGCTCGCCGGCGATCATCCCGATCGTGGCCGGAACGGCCCCGGCGTCCCGAACGGTCTGCTCGATCTCCCGGGCCACCCGCAGATTCTCCGGCCGGGGCAGGCCGTGCGAGACGATGGTGCTCTCCAGGGCGACGACGGGCCGGCCGTCGCGCAGGGCTTCGGCGACGGGGGTGCCGTAGCTGATGCGAAAGTCAGTCACACGGGCACCGTACGGGGTGGTGCCTCGACCGGCCTCAAGTGGACCCGGCCGTGATGACCTGCCAAACTTGACGGTCGGAGGTGCAGACGTGAGCACAGAGGTTCTCGAGCGTCCAGAGCTGAAGGACGCCGACACCGGTCCCGAGATGTTCCACTACGTCCGCAAGGAGAAGATCGCCGAGAGCGCCGTCATGGGCACTTTCGTCGTCGCTCTGTGCGGCGAGACCTTCCCGGTCACCAAGGCGGCCAAGCCCGGTTCCCCGGTCTGCCCGAAGTGCAAGGAGATCTACGACTCGTACCGCGAGTGAACCTCGGCCGGCGCTCCGGCCGGCGACGTAGCCTGCGGCGGTGACCACCTCCACCGCCCTGCTCGTCGCCGACCTGACCGGGGTGGCGGTGTTCGCCGCCTCCGGGGCCTCGGCGGCGGTGGCCAAGCGACTGGACCTGTTCGGCATCGCGTTCGTCGGCTTCGTGGCCGCCCTCGGCGGTGGAATCCTGCGGGACCTGGTCATCGACGAGGTGCCACCGCTGGCCTTCGCCGACTGGCGGTACGCGGCCACCGCCGCGATCACCGCGCTCGCCGTCTTCTGGCTGCACCCCCAGCTGACCCGACTGCGGACGACAGTGCTGGTGCTGGACGCGGCCGGTCTGGCGCTGTTCACCGTCACCGGCACGCTCAAGGCGCTCGACGCCCGGGTGCCGGCGGTCGGAGCCTGCCTGATCGGCATGCTCGCCGCTATCGGCGGCGGGCTCGGCCGGGACCTGCTCACCGCCGAGATCCCGGTCGTGCTGCGCCGCGAGATCTACGCGCTGGCCGCGCTGGCCGGCGCGATCCTGGTGGTGCTGCTGTACGCCACCGGGCAGACCGGACCCGCACCGCTCACCGCCGCCGCCGTCCTGGTCTTCGGGCTGCGCCTGATCGCGCTGCGTCGACGCTGGTCCGCGCCGGTGGCCCGGCTGCGCCCGCCGCGCGCCGACGGGGCGGATCCGCGCACCGACCGGGAGTGGTGAGGCGGTCGAGAGATGTGACCAGCGTGGCGTCGCCTGGGCCGCACCGCCCGCGCTGGTTATGCTGAGTCGGCCTTCGCGGCAGCTTCTGCGCGGAGGCGTTTTCATGGGCGGCGGATACTCGTGGCCCTCGCCCGGGGTCCGCCGTCGTGCGGTCGGAGAGGAGCTTCGCGTGGCAGCCCGGACGCCGGTGCTTGAGACGTTCCCGGCACTTCGCGCCTGGCAGCGCAAGGCCCTGGTGGAGTACCTGCGGCGGCGCAGCGAGGATTTCACGGCGGTCGCCACGCCGGGCGCCGGCAAGACCACCTTCGCCCTGCGGATCGCTGCGGAACTGCTCGGCGACGGCACCGTCGAGGCGGTCACCGTGGTCGCGCCCACCGAGCACCTGAAGAACCAGTGGTCCGAAGCCGCGGCGCGGGTGGGCATCCAGCTCGACGCCGCCTTCCGTAACGCCGACCTGCACTCCGCCGCCGACTTCCACGGCGCGGTGGTCACCTACGCCCAGGTGGGCATGGCGCCGCAGGTGCACCGGCGGCGCACCATGACCCGGCGCACCCTGGTCATCCTCGACGAGATCCACCACGCCGGCGACTCCCGGTCCTGGGGCGACGGGGTGAAGGCCGCCTTCGAACCCGCCGTACGCCGGTTGATGCTCACCGGGACGCCGTTCCGCTCCGACGACAACCCGATCCCGTTCGTCAGCTACGAGCGGGGCGGGGACGGGCTCCTGCGTTCCCGCGCCGACTCGGTGTACGGCTACTCCGACGCCCTGCGCGACGGCGTGGTCCGGCCGGTGCTCTTCCTGGCGTACTCCGGGGAGACCCGCTGGCGTACCAACGCGGGGGAGGAACTGGCGGCGCGCCTGGGTGAGCCGATGACCCAGGACCTGGTGGCGCAGGCGTGGCGTACCGCCCTGGACCCGGCCGGTGACTGGATGCCGCAGGTGCTGCGGGCCGCCGACGCCCGACTCACCGTGCTGCGCAACGCCGGCATGGCCGACGCCGGTGGTCTGATCATCGCCACCGACCAGCAGACCGCCCGCTCGTACGCCAAGCTGATCGAGCAGGTGACCGGCGAGAAGGCCGCCGTGGTGCTCTCCGACGACCAGGGCGCGTCCGCCCGGATCGCGACGTTCGCGGCGTCCGAGCAGCGCTGGCTGGTCGCGGTGCGGATGGTGTCCGAAGGGGTCGACATCCCGCGACTGGCGGTCGGGGTCTACGCCACGAGCGCCAGTACGCCGCTCTACTTCGCCCAGGCGATCGGCCGGTTCGTGCGGGCCCGTCGGCCGGGGGAGACCGCGTCGGTCTTCCTGCCC
>NZ_JAGPXZ010000752.1:0-2880 GCF_018070305.1 Micromonospora sp. M51
GGCTCGGGCAGCGGCGCATCAGCAGTCGCCAGGCCATCGGCGACAACTCCTGCGCCTCGTCCACGATGACGTGGCCGAACGCCCAGGTGCGGTCGGCGGCGGCCCGTTGCGCGGTGGTCAGCCGGTCGCTCTCCTCCTGCCGCTCCAGCAGCCGGTCCGCGTCGATCAGGTCGGTGACGCCGAGGATCTCACCGCCCTCGGCCTCGTCCTCGACGTCGATCGAGCGGGAACCCCTGGCGATCTCGAGCACGCCCTCGGCGTACTCCCGTTCCATCATCCGGATGCGGTCCCGCCGGGCGGCGGCGGCACGTTCGTCCTCGCCGAGCAGTTCGGCCGCCTCGTCGAGCAGCGGAACGTCGGCGGGGGTCCAGCCACCGCGCTCGCGCCGCAGCAGCGCCCGTTCGTCAGCGGTGAGCATCGGCGCGGCGGCGGCGATCCGGTCCGGGTCGGCGTACAGGTCGGCGAGTAGCCGCTGCGGTGTGAGCACCGGCCACAGCTGATCGAGGGCGGCCCGGATCTCCGGTTCCTCGCGCAGTTCCCGCCGGATCTCGGCCCGGTCCGCCTCGTCGAGGAGGTTGTCCCCGCCGAGCGGGTCGGCGCCGATCCGTTCGGCCACCTGCTCGGCGAGCGCGTGCACGATCTCCACGTCGAACAGCGCGCGGGCCAGGTTGTGCGGTCGGTCGGTGCGGCGGACCCGGTCGCGGGCGGCGCGCACGATCTCCGGGTCGAGGGTCAGCGTCTCCCGCTCGACCTCGATCTCCAGTGGCTCGTCCGGCACCCACTGCCGGTCCCGCACGGCCAGCGCCAACACCTCGGCCAGCACCGCCCGGCCCTTGAGCGCCGCGGTCTCGGCCGGCTCGGACCGTTGGGCGCTCACCCCGGGAAAGAGATCACCCTGGGTACGCAGCAACACACCGGTCTCGGCCAGTGTCGGCAGCACCTGGGAGATGTACCGCAGGAAGGTCGCGTTCGGGCCGACCAGCAGCACGCCCCGGCTGGAGAGTTCGCGGCGGTGCGTGTAGAGCAGGTACGCCGCCCGGTGCAACGCGACAGCGGTCTTGCCGGTGCCGGGGCCGCCCTGGACCACCATGACGCCCGGGAGTTCCGCGCGGATGATCTCGTCCTGTTCGGCCTGGATGGTCTCGACGATGTCGCGCATCCGGCCGGTGCGGCCGGCGTTGAGCGCGGCGAGCAGCGACGCCTCACCGGTCAACTCCTCGTGGGCGCCGGGGGAGGCGCTGTCGATGTCGAGCACCTCGTCGTTGAGCCCGGTCACCTTGCGCTGGCGGGTACGCAGGTGCCGGCGACGGCGTACGCCCTGCGGGTTGGCGGCGGTGGCGAGGTAGAACGGTCGAGCGGCGGGGGCGCGCCAGTCCATCAGCAGCGGGTCGTAGTCACCGGTGGTGTCGAAGATGCCGATCCGGCCGATGTAGCGGCGGGAGTCGTCGTCGCCGTCGAGACGGCCGAAGCAGAGCCCGTTCTCCACGGCGGAGAACTGTTCGACCTGATCGGCGTACATCGCTACCGAGCTGTCGCGTTGCGAGCGGTCCTGGAGGGTTCCGCCGGTGTTGTGCAGCTCGGCGGTGAGTCGGTGGGCGGCCTGCTCACGCAGCTCGTCCAGCCGGTGGTAGAGCATCGAGACGTACTCCTGCTCGCGACCGATCTCGTCGTCGAGCGGCAATTCGCCGGAACCGCCGGAGTGCCTTGACAAGCCGTCTCCCTAAAGATTAGAATCCTTTGCAGGAACGGCTTTTAGCCGTTCTTTTTTATGCCTTCGAACTGTTGAAGATAGCGCGTTCCGCCGGTTCTCACCAAGCCGGGCGGTCCGGCGCGCCGGTGATCGCGAGGTGGCGGCGGATGATCCTGCGGACCGGCCAACGGGTGGTCTTCATCGGGGACAGCATCACCGATTGTGGTCGACGCGACACCGCCGCGCCGTACGGCAGCGGATACGTGAGCCTGGTGCGCGCCCTGGTCGACGCCCGGCACCCCGAGCTGGAGGCGGACTGGGTCAACCGGGGTGTGAGCGGCGACACCGTGCGGGACCTGGCCGCCCGCTGGGACGTCGACGCCATCGCCGAGCGCCCCGACTGGCTCGCGGTGCTGATCGGCATCAACGACATCTGGCGGCACTACGGTGACCGCCCGGATGAGGCGGTTGGCATCGACGAGTACGAGCGCACGCTGCGCGACCTGCTGCGTCGGGCGGTCGACGCCACCGGCTGCGGGCTCATCCTCGGTGACCCGTTCTTCATCGAGCCCGACCGGAGCGTCCCGCAACGCGCCGACACCGACCGGTACGCGGCGGTCGTGGCCGCGCTCGCCGCCGAGTTCGACGCGGTGCACGTGCCCAACCAGGCGGCGTTCGACCGGGTGCTGGCGGTGAGTCCCGCGACGCGCTGGGCTGACGACCGGGTCCACCCGTACCTGCCCGGCCACGCGGTCCTCGCCGACGCGTACCTCAGCGCCCTCGGCGTCTGCTGACCCGCCCGCGCGCACGGCGAAGCGCCGGGCCGACCGTCAGGTCGACCCGGCGCGAACACGCGGAGATCAGCCGCGGGCGGCCTGGTAGAGCCGCTCCGGCGTCACCGCTCCGGCGAGTACCCGGCCGTCGTCGGTGAGCAGCACGGTGAACAGTCTGGTGCTGAAGAGTCGACCGCTGCCCCAGTCACCACTGACCGCGGGCAGCCCGCCGAGCAGCTTCGACACGTCCACGTCGGGTGCGGCGCCGGCCGGGGGAGTGGCGGGTTTCCCAGCGGCGGGCCCGCCGTCGAGCGCACCGTCCAGGCGGGCGACCAGCACGGTGGTCCAGCCGTCGCCGACCGCGCGGACCTGTGGGTCCGCCTCCGGCTTGACCCGGCCGGGCTTGCCCGCCGGCCG
>NZ_JAGPXZ010000753.1:0-2879 GCF_018070305.1 Micromonospora sp. M51
GCGCTGACCGCTCCGGCCGCGCAGCGCCTGCTCGGTCACGTCCGCGACGTGCTGGCCGAGGCGATCAAGGAGGGCGGCACCAGCTTCGATGCCCTCTACGTCAACGTCAACGGCGAGAGTGGCTACTTCGACAGGGCGCTCAACGCCTACGGCCGCGAGGGCGAGCCGTGCCGGCGGTGCGGCGCGCCGATCCGCCGGGAAGCGTTCATGAACCGGTCGTCGTACAGCTGCCCGCGCTGTCAGCCACGGCCCCGGGGGTCCCTTCGGGGATGACCCGGAGCCCGCTCGGGGCGCCGCCGGCGGGTCGCGGCGGGTCGCTCCGGGCTGGACCCCGGGGTACGCCCGGATCGCGGGCTGACGCCCGCGGAACGCACCCCCGCTCCCGGTCCGATGGTTCCAGGGTGGGCCGGGGTCGATCCCCGATGTGACCGCCTCGTCGCGCACCTAGCGTCAGCACAGTTGACCGGGGGCTGACGTGACAGGGGGATCCGAGATGGGCAGAAGACCGGTGACGGTGCGGCTGGCGCGGTGGAGCGCCGAGCACCCGTGGCGGGCGATCGCACTGTGGGCCGTGTTCGTGGCGGTGTGCTTCGTCGGCGGCAACGCCGCCGGACTCAACGAGGCCACCAACAGCGACCAGGCGATCGGCGAGGCGGGACGGGCCAGCCTGATCGTGGACGCCGGTGACTTCGCCGACCCGGCCGTGGACAACGTCCTGATCACCTCCACCGGTGGTGCACTGGACCAGGCGGCGGCGAAGGCGGCGGCCGACGACGCGGCGGCCCGGCTGTGGCCCGCGGTGCTCCGGCCCGCGCTGCGCGCGCCGGTCGCGACGCTTGTCATCTCGGTCGGGCTGCTGCTCGCGCTGGCCGCGCCGGCGCTCGGAATGAAACTGAAGTTCCCCGGCATGGAGGACCTGCCCCGCACGACCCCGGCCATGCAGGCGTACGACCGGCTCACCGCGGCCTTCCCGAGCGCCGGGACCAATCACGTGGTGGCCGTCCGGGCGCCCGCCGACCAGGCCGACCGGGTACACGCCGCCCTCACCGACCTGTCCGCCCGGGCGGCCGGCGATCCGCTGTTCGCCCCGGCCGAGGCGGACGGCCCGAAGATCGAGGTGTCGGCCGACCGACGGGTCACGGTGCTGGACGTGCCGACCCCGTACGCCAGTCGCGACGACCGGTCCGTGCAGTCGCTGGAGAAGCTGCGCGGCGACCTGGTCCCGGCCGAGCTGCGGGGCATCCCCGGCATCGAGTACGCGGTGGGCGGGGGCGTGGCCGACAGCGAGGACTACGCACAGCACGTGCGGGACAAGTTGCCGCTGGTCATGGGCTTCGTGCTGGTGCTGACCTTCCTGGTCATGGCGTTCACCTTCCGGTCGGTGGTCATCGCGGCCAGCTCGATCGCGCTGAACCTGCTCTCCGCCGGCGCCGCGTACGGCCTGCTGGTGCTGGTCTTCCAGGGCGAGTGGGCGCAGGGGCTGCTGGGCTTCACGTCGATGGGCGCGATCGTGTCCTGGCTGCCGCTGTTCCTCTTCGTGGTGCTGTTCGGCCTCTCGATGGACTACCACGTCTTCGTGGTCAGTCGGATCCGCGAGGGCGTCCGTTCCGGCCTGGCCAACCGTGACGCCGTGTCGTACGGGATCACCTCGTCGGCCGGGGTGGTGACCAGCGCGGCGATCGTGATGGTCGGAGTGTTCTCGATCTTCGCCACGCTGAGCACCATCGACATGAAGCAGCTCGGCATCGGTCTGGCGGCGGCGATCCTGCTGGACGCCACCATCATCCGGGGCGTGGTACTGCCGGCATTGATGACCATGCTCGGCGACGCCAACTGGTGGGCTCCGCGCTTCCTGCGCCCCACCCCGGCACCCGCACCCACAGACCCCCCACCCCCCAGCCCAGAACCCCGCCCCATCCCCTCACCCCCGCCCCGTCCCGCGCGCCCCCTCACTCCGCCGATCTTGCACTGTCGGTGGCGACAAAGCCGACTGAACCTGGCATGTCGCCCACCGAAAGTGCAAGATCGCGGGATGCAAGATCGCGGGGTGCGGGGTGGGTGCGGGGTGCGGGGTGCGGGCCGGGATCAGGGCAGGGGGCAGGCTTCCCGGGAGGCGTCCAGGGTGCGGTCCTTGCGGATCGACGCGAAGCCGTAGCCGACAGTGGTGACACAGAAGTCGTCGGTGGAGCCGGTGTACTCCACGTGGAAGACCGGCTTGCCGCCGTCGCTGAACGGCAGCAGTTTGGCGCACTGGGCCAGCCGGACGCACTCCTCGTTGACCGCGAAGTCGAAGTCCGGGGCGAGCGCGGCGAGCTGCGGCACGTCGTTGGCCAGCCCGGGGGAGAGGCTCAGCGAGCGGGCCAGCTCGGCCAGCCGGCGGTTGAACAGCAGTTGGTCGTCGAAGTCGAGCGGAAAGCCGGTGCGGGCCGCGTACCCGTCGGCGTCGAAGAGCGCCACCGCGCCGAAGCCCTTGCCCCGGCAGAGTCGGAAACGGTCGGCCAGCACCGGCTTGAGCGCGTCCCAACTCCGGACGTCCAGCCACCGGCTGTCGGGTCGACGCCCGGCCGCGCCCCGGACGATCTCCGGGAACCGGTTGGCGTCCGGGTCGTCGGAGCCGACCGACCCCACGTTCACCTGGCAGATCAACCGGCGGTCCCGAGAGCGCAGCTCGGCGGTCTGCGCGGCGGTGGTGGTCACCGGGTCGAGCAGGAAGACGTCGGCGTCCACCGCCGGATCGAGCGGGCCGCTGAGCTGCCACTGCCACTGCCAGTGCCGGGCCTGTTCCGTCGGCCAGGCGGTGGGCGCGCCGGGTGGGGTCAGCGCGGGACGGCACCCGTACGCCGGCAGCACCAGCACGAGCACGACGCTGGCCGACAGGG
>NZ_JAGPXZ010000754.1:0-2857 GCF_018070305.1 Micromonospora sp. M51
GGCAGTGGTGTTCGTGACCCTCGGCCCGGGTGCGCTGGGCCCCGGTGCCCTGGGCTCTGGCGCGTGGGGTTCACACGGGCCGGTGGCCTCGGCGGACATCGTGACCATGGAGGTTCCCAGGGCCGGGGCGCTCCTCGTTCCGATCGGTCCCGCCGCGCCGGTGGTACCCCGGTCGCGGATCGGCTCGGCCGAGAGCGCCGTATGGAGCCCGGCTGTCCGACGGTCGACTCCGCCGGCCGCCTCCACAGTGGTGTCCCCTGTCGTGGCGGCGGCCCTGCCGTCGGCCGCTGCGCCGACCGTCGCACCGGCCCCGCCGGCCAGTCCGGTGCCCACACCTGACCCGGCCCCCACCACCGACCCACCCGCGTCAGCCCCGCCGACACCGCCCGTCGCGTCGCGCACGCCGACGCCGACCGCGACTGTTACGGCGACGCCTTCATCGGATCCGGGGCTGCTGGCGATCTGCCTGGACCCACTTCAACTGCCGTTGCTGGACCCGCTGCTCTGCCCGTCTCCGGCACCCTGAACAGCGTCCGTGTCGGCGCGGCTCAGTTCATGGCGCTGAAGTCGGGAACGGTGAGGGTGCCGTCCTCCGCGAGGGCGAAGCCCGGGTTCCAGGCGATCTCCCACAGGTGGCCGTCCAGGTCGGCGAAATAACCGGCGTAGCCGCCGTAGAAGGTCTCCCGGGCCGGCTTGGTGATCGTCGCGCCGGCCTTGGTCGCGGTGGCGATCACCTCGTCGACCTCGGTCCGGGAACGGACGTTCTGGGCGAGGGTCATCGCGCCGGTGCCCGGCCCTTCGATGCCCGCGTCCTCGGCCAACTTGTCGCGGCCCCACAGGACGACGGCCAAGCCGCCGGCCTGGAAGAAGACGGTCTCCTCGACCTCCTGGCCCCGCCAGCCGAGCTGCTCGTAGAACGCCTTCGCGCGGGCCACGTCCGCGACGCCCAGGGTGATCAGGCTGATCCGCTGCTCCATGGTCTTCAACCTATCGCCAGCAGCACGCTCGCGGCCTGATCCCATAGCAGTGACTGTGCAGGGCTAGGCGGCGATCGTCCGGGCGGTGGCGTACACGTCAGCGGGTAGGGCGTGGTCGAGGTGCCACAGGACGCGCATAGGTCGGTCGCCGGTATGCGAGTCGTAGGTCATGGTGCCGGCGTAGAGGTACGGCGGTGCGCCCAGGTCACGGTCGGCGATGCGGGTTTCCCGTACGAAGAGGTGCACTGTCGAGCCGCCCGACGTGTAGCGCTGCCCGGTCGCCGACGCCGCCGACGTGGTGCTCTGCGACTCCCACTGGAACAACGTGTCGGTGATGGCCCGGTCGGCGTACATGGTGGTGGGGGAGTAGTGCGCCTCCGACTTGACCAGGGTGACGAAGAACAGGTCGGCCTGGGCGTCGGGCAGCCACTTCACCCCCTCACGCAGTGACCCCGGGTTGGTCATCCCGAAGGCGGCACATGCCTCGTTGCGGCTGTACCGGGCGTGCACCCGCAACGGCACCGCACCCGCAGCGGCGGTCGGTGTCACTCGGTGAATGCGGTCCCGCAGCACCTCGGCGAGCTGCCGCAACTCGGTGCAGCGCGCCGGCTCCTTCCACAGCCGTGCCAGCTGCTCGTCGCGGGTCGTGAGGGGTGCGTTCGGCCCCCAGAGGCTGAAGTGCAGCATGTCCAACAGTCGGCTGTTGCCCGCGTACACCTGCTGACCTGGCGCGGGCGGTCCGGCCGCGACTCGGGTCAGCAGCTCCAGCCGGTCGATGTCGTCGGTGTGCAGCATCCGCCCGATGGCCCGGCCCAGGTCCCGGTCATCGGGGCCGGCGGCGGACGTCTCGATGCCGGCGAGCCGCCGCAGCCCGGTCCAGCCGCCGATGCTGGCCGACCGGTACACGTCCTCGACCTCCAGGCCGGTCTCGCGCAGGAACGTCGCCAGGCTGACGTCGCCGAGCTGTCGCAGCTCGGTCACCAGGCCGGTCTTCGAGGTGGGCAGCGCGCTCTTCAGGTTGGCCAGCACGACTTCCTTGGCCACCCGGTCCAGTTCGACGTGGCAGCCGCTGGGCAGGCTCGGGAAGTCGTCGCGGACCGCCTCGGTGATCGCTCGTCGACTCACCCCGGTCAGGGCACGCCACCGTAGGTCGAAGCGGAAGTTGGCGTGCTGCCCGCCGATGAAGTCGAGCACCGTGAGGCAGGGCTTGTCGTCGTCGAGGCGCAGGCCACGACCGAGCTGTTGCAGGAAGATCGTGGCGCTCTCGGTGGGCCGCAGCATCAGGATCGTGTCGACCATCGGCAGGTCGACGCCCTCGTTGAACAGGTCCACAGTGAAGAGCACCCGCAACTTGCCGGCCTTGAAGTCCCGCAGCATTCCCTTTTGCGTCGAGCGGTCGACTCCCGAGGTCACCGCCGCCGCCGCGACGCCGTGCTGCCTGAACCAGTCGGCCATGAACTCCGCGTGCCCGATGCTGACGCAGAACCCGAGCGCCCGCATCCGACCGACGTCCACCTTGTCGCTGACCGCGCGCAGCACCGACCGCGCCCGCGCGTGGTTGCCGGTGTAGAGGCCGTTGAGTTCTGCCAGGTCGTAGCCCTGGCCACGTTTCCAGGTGACCTGCGACAGGTCCACGTCGTCGTGCAGCCCGAAATACTGGAACGGCGCCAACAACTGCCTCTCCAACGCGTCCCACAGATGCAGCTCAACAGCCGCGCGGCCGTCGAACCACCGGCGCACGTCGCCGCCATCGGTCCGGTCGGGGGTCGCGGTCAGGCCCAGGAGTACACGGGGGCGCAACCGCTCCAACAGCCGCGTGTACGTCGGTGCCTCGGCGTGGTGGAACTCGTCGACGATCACCATGTCGTACGCCTCGGGGT
>NZ_JAGPXZ010000755.1:0-2856 GCF_018070305.1 Micromonospora sp. M51
CGCTCGGGGTCCCCGGTCAGTCGGGGTTCCGCGTTTTCCCAGGCGGAGAACTGGGCCCGGTCCTCACCCCACTCCACGAGCCGTTGGGCGCCGTCGAGGACGATGCCGGTCCAGCGGCCGGTGAGACCCTGCACCACGGCCTCGGCCAGCGGGAAGAGGACCTCCGCGCGCGGGTCGGAGCGCAGTGTCCTGCCGAGGAACGCGTGCAGCTTCGGTTGCAGGTCGACCGCTGCCAGCACGCCGGCCACCTCACCGGGCAGCGGCGCGAACGGCAGGATCCGGGTGGCCGCCCAGAGGGTCAGACCCAGCGCGTCCGAGGCGAGCGCGCCGAGGGTGCGCGGGTTGTGGGGGCCCTCCTCGGGCGGGTGCGGGGGTGGGATCTCCGGGTCGGGCTCGTGATCGCAGGTCCGTTCGACCCGGCTGATGGTGGCGATGAGGTCGTCGAGATCCGGTTCGGGGGCCTGCACGGCCACCACCACCCGCCCGGATGGAGCGTTCACCCTGGCCCAGGCCACCCCGGGCATCCGCTCCAGCGCACCCTCGACCTGCCGGGCGAGCTGGTCGCCGCCCTCCTGGCACACGCCGTGCACCTCGATGTGGTGCCGACCGGGGCGTGACCAGACCCGACGCCGGCTGAGCCCGACCGACCGGGCCAGCCGGGTCGCGGCCGACCCGACGGTCCGGGACGCCTCGCCGATCAGGTGCGGCACGCCGAAGGACGGCAGGATGCGGCCGGCAGCGCGACCCGCCGCCGTCATCGAGGCGTACGGCTGGACGGACGCCAGCCCGGCTCCCTGTTGCCGCTGGTCCTGACCTTGGCCATGTCGTCCTCCCACCGCGCTCACGTCCGGCGGCCTGGCTTCCCGACCTGCCATCCGTTATGCCCCCTGAGCGGCGGAATTTTCCGTCGTCGCTGGCGCATGGACGGGTTGGGCCGTGGAATCCGACGAGCATCACCGGACATGGGGAGGCCGGCATGAGCACGCTGACGCGACATCTCAACGGTTCGCGGGAGAACATGCGGATGTACAGCCGTCGGGTCCAACTGCCGATGCTGGGTGACGTGGCGGTCCCGCCACCGGACAAGGTCGTCTACTACGCCGGGCTCGGCGTGCTCGCCGCGCTACAGGTCATCGAGTGGCCGATCGCTGTGGTGATCACCGCCGGCCACGTGTTGGCAGACCAGCATTTTTCCGGTCTGGCGCGCGGTCTCGGGGAGGTTCTGCAGGACGCGTGACGAGAGCCGGGTCACCGGACGGTTGACATGAATCAGGGTTGAGGTCGCATGCTCGGCCGATGTCGAGCACAGCCGTCACCGCCGCACCCACCGCACCAGGGCTCTTCGCACCCCGGTTCCGCGCGATGACGGTGGGCAGCGTCGCGTTGATCTCACTGCTCGCGTTCGAGGCGTTGGCGGTCGGTACGGCGATGCCGACGGTCGCCCGCAGCCTGGACGGGCTGGCGCTCTACGGGATCGCCTTCGGTGGCCCGTTCGCCACCGGTGTGCTGGCCATGGTGGTCTCCGGAATCTGGTGCGACGCCCGGGGGCCTCGCGGACCGATGTGGCACGGCGTCGCCTGGTTCGTGGTGGGGTTGCTGATCGCCGGGACCGCCCCGGTGATGAGCGCGCTCGTCGTCGGGCGGGTCGTGCAGGGTTTCGGCTCCGGGCTGCTCTCGGTGGCGCTCTACGTGATCGTCGGGCACGCGTACCCGCAGGAGCTGCACCGGCGGATCTTCGCGGCGTTCGCTGCGGCGTGGGTCGTACCGTCGCTGGTGGGGCCGGCTGTCGCCGGCCTGATCGTGCAGTACCTGGGCTGGCGGTGGGTCTTCCTGGCGGTGCCGGCGGTGGCGGTGCCGGCGGTGCTGCTGATCCATCCGGGCCTGCGGTCGTTGGGCCGGAGTGTGGCCGCGAGCCCACCGGCGGGCGCGCTCGGCCGGATCGGTTGGGCGTGTGGGGCCGCGGTGAGTGCCGCACTGCTGCACATCGGGGGACAGCAGCGCGGTGCCACCGCCCTGGTGCTGGTCGCGCTCGCCGTGGTTGGCCTGCTGGTCTGCGCCCCGCGACTGCTGCCGGCCGGGTTCCTCCGGGCGGCCCGAGGGTTGCCCACCGTCGTGGGGCTGCGGGGCCTGGCGTCGGCGGCCTTCGTCGGCGCCGAGGTGGTCATTCCGCTGATGCTGTCGCGGGAGCGGGGCCTCTCGCCGACAGCGGCCGGACTGGTCCTCACCGTCGGCGCGTTGGCGTGGTCGGTGGGCTCCTGGTTGCAGGGCCGCATTCCGGTGCCGGCATCGCGGGCCACCCTGCCGCGCGTCGGGCTGGGCTGCATCACGATCGGCACCGCCACTGTGGCGCTGGCCGTCCGGCCCGAGCTCCCGGTGGCTGTCGCCGTTGTCGGTTGGGCTGTCGCCGGTCTGGGCATGGGGTTGCTCTATCCGTCGTTGTCGGTGCTCACGCTGGAGTTCTCCGCGCCCGGTGAGCAGGGTCGCAACAGCTCGTCACTGCAACTGAGCGACTCCCTCTTCGCGGCCACCGTGCTCGCTCTGACCGGGGCTGTGCTGGCGGCCGGGAGTGCGCCCGGCCCGGCCAGCTACACGACGACGCTCGTGGTGGCCGCTGGGCTGGCCCTGCTCGGGGCGGTGCTCGCCGGCCGGGTGGTGGTGGGCGGGGGTGTGCGACAAGGCGGGTGATCCGCGGATTCGGCCGCGTCCCGGCTGCCGGTGCCGGAAGGATGGCGGGCGATGAACCTCCTGACCGTCCTGCCGCTCGCCGTGGTCATGGTCGCCGGGACGCAGCTGGTGGTGGCGGTCTTCCTCGCCTCGTCGGATCGGCCCCGGGCCGCGTCGCTGGGCTTCCTCACC
>NZ_JAGPXZ010000756.1:0-2845 GCF_018070305.1 Micromonospora sp. M51
GAGCATGACCGCCTGGTCGTCGCTGATCTCGTCGGGCACCTTGATCGGGCCGACGTCGGCGAACGGCACCCGGGCGTACTCGGCCTGGCCGCCCGCGTACCCGCCGAGCAGGTGCGAGTAGCCGAAGATGCCGGCCGGCGAGTGCCCCATGATCTTCTCGGCGATGCCGGCGTTCGGGTTGGAGTTCTCGCAGACCGAGTAGAGGCCGCGCTGGCAGGAGGCGCAGTGCCCGCAGGCGATCGGGAAGGGCACCACCACCCGGTCGCCGGGGGCGAGGTTGCGGACCTGCGGGCCCACCTCCACCACCTCGCCCATGAACTCGTGGCCGAGGATGTCGCCCTTGCGCATCGCGGGAATGTAGCCGTGGTAGAGGTGCAGGTCGGAGCCGCAGATCGCGGTGGTGCTGATCCGCACGATCGCGTCCCGGGCGTTCATGATCTTCGGGTCGGGTACGTCGATGACCTTGACGCTGTCGGCGCCCATCCAGGCGGTGGCCTTCATTATCGGTCCCTTTCGGAGCGTGGACGGTCAGCGACGCGACGGCGGCAGCGGCTGGGCGGGACGCTGCATGGCCTGTTGGCGGACGGAGATGCCGTTGGGGCTGCCCTCGGAGCGGACGACCTCGCCGGTCTCCAGCACCTGCTTGAACCGGCGCAGGTCGTCACGGACCTGCTGCTCGGGTTCCTCGCCGAAGAGCTTCGCCACCGCTCGACCCAGCGCCCCTGCTGGCGGCGCGTAGCGCAACTCCACCCGCACCTCGGTGCCCCGGTCACCCGGGGCGGGCACGAACCGGACCCGGCCGGCGTTGGGCACCCGGCTTCCCGGCAGCGACCGCCAGGTGATCGACTTGTTCGGCTGGTCGTCGATGATCTCGGCGTCCCACTCGACGCGGTGCCCGGCCGGTCCCCTGGCGATCCAGTGCGAGCGGCGCAGGTCGTCGGCGCGGACGGATTCCAGGTGGGCCATGAACCGGGGCAGGTTCTCCATGTCCCGCCAGAACCGGTACGCCTCGGCGGGCGACCGGTTCACCGTCACCGCGATCTCCATCTGGATCACCCGGGCGCGGGCCCGTCGGGCCCGGCCGGTGCGGACGGCGGCGAGCACGTCCACGGCGGTGATGCCGGCGATGGCGAGGGTGGTCAGCGCGACCCGGCGGCGGCGGTCACCAGCACGGTCGGCCAGGGCCCGCCCGAGCACTGCGAGGTCCATCGCGTCGCCGGCCACCCGACTCCAGGCCCAGCCGGCCGGGCGGCGGCCGCTGAGCAGGCCGGCGGCGCTGCCCAACTCCCGCAGGCCGATGGCGGGGAGCACGGACCGGGCGGCCGGGCTGTCGTCCACGCCCGTCATCCGCGCGACAGGACCGGGCGCGGCCAGGGCGCCCACGCCCAGGGCCAGGCTCAGCAGGCCGAGCGCGCGCGGCAACGTCGCCGGCACCGGCCCGTCCAGCTCGGGCAGGAGCACAGTGTCGACACGACTCATGTCCGGTCCTCTCAGGTGGCGTCGCCGCCGGTCCGCTGCCGGGGGCGGCGGTGGTCCCGCCCCCGTGACGCTATGTCGTACCGGTGCCGTCCGCGCCGGGTTCGGGGGAGAACGTCCGATCCGGGCGGGCGTGGCCGGTTACCCGACCGGCGACGGTCGACATGGCGACATTGACCGAAATAGATCACTGTCAGCGGTTACCGTCGGCCCACCCGTCGCGCCGTCGGAAGGACACCCCATGAGCCGCGCACTCCTGCGCCAGCTGACCGCCACCGCCGCCGTCGCCCTGCTCGTCGTGGAGGCCGCCGCGCCGGCCGCCGCGGCTCCCCCCGGGTCGTCCGCGCCCGGCGGCGTCCGGACGGTGGTGCGCGACGCGGCGAGCGGCGCGCCGGTCCCCCGGGCCTGCGCCGCGCTCGTCCCGGTGGACGCCGCGGCGTTGGCGGCGGTCACCCTCGGCGAGGATCAGCTCGGGCGGTACGGGGGCTGCGCCGACGAGCAGGGTGTCCTGGTGACCGGCGATGTCGCCCCGGGGCGGTACCGGCTGCTGGTGCGCCCCTACGACACGACGACGCACGGCTGGCAGTGGGTCGGCCGGCACGGCGGCACCGGTGCGCGCGCGGGGGCCCGGGTGGTCCGGGGGCCCCCCGGCGCGGTGACCGCCGTGCCGGACGTCCGACTCGACCCGCCCGGCACCGTCGTCGGGGTGGTGACCGACGCGGCGACGGGCGCGCCGGTCCCCCGCGCCCGGGTCATGGTCGTGCCGTACGTGCCGGATCCGAAGTACGGCGACCACGGCCCGACCACCGACGACGACGGCCGCTACACGATCACCGGTCTCGGCCCGTACCACTGGCCGGTCCAGTTCGCCGCCGCCGGCCTGGCGACCGTCTGGTCCGGCGGGGTGGGCAGCCGGCAGCAGGCACGGCCGGTGCGGGTGCGCGCCCAGCAGACGGCGACCCTGAATCAGGCGCTGCCCGCCGGGACACCGCTCGGTGGGGCGGTACGGGTCGACGAACTGCTCACCTACGCCCAGGTGATCGCGTTCGACGCGGCCACCGGGGACGTGGCCGGCGTGGCGGACGTGGGCAGCGGTTACGACCTGCGCCTGCTCCCCGGGCAGCGGGTGAAGCTGCGCTGCGACTGCGCGTACGCCCCGCCGGTGTGGCATCGCGACGCCGCCGGCTTCGACGCCGCTACCGCCGTGCGGGTCGGGCGGACCCCGCTCGTGGTGGACTTCAACCTCGGCTGACAGGGATTCTGTCCAGCCACCGGAACCTTCTCCCCGGCCCGTTGGTGGGAGTGGTGAAGAAGGGGGGTGGCGGTGTCCGACGGCGATCTGATCTCCGAGCTCTACGCCGGCTGTTTC
>NZ_JAGPXZ010000757.1:0-2839 GCF_018070305.1 Micromonospora sp. M51
ACCCCCTTCACGCCAACCCGGGCCGCCGTGATCGGCCTGGTCGCGGCGGTCACCGCCGTCCTCTCCGACCTCGCCGTGGGGTACGCGGAGGCGGGCCGGTTGATGGCCGGTGAACCGCCCACGATGTGGGTGGCCCGGCACATGCAGGGTCCACTCGGTGGCTTCGCTCTGGCGGCGCCCGCCGCGTACGCCATGTGCATGCTCTTCCTCTGAGTCACGGTTGAGCGCGGAGCCGGTCGGGTACCTACGGGTGCGCCGCCCTGCGGCGTCGGTACGAACGCCCCGTCGCGGCGCGACGGGCGGAGACAGGAGGCGGCGTGGCGCGGGACTATCCGGTGGACGAGGCGCGACCCCGACGGCGTGGCCGCAAGCTGCTCATCGGGCTGTTCGTTCTGCTCCTGCTGCTGGCGGGGTTGCTGGTGGTCGCCGACCGGGTGGCGGTCGGGGTTGCCGAGCGGACCATCGCCGACCGGGTGCGGCAGGAGATCGCCAAGCAGGGCGCGCAGTCCGCCGCCCCTGAGGTGGAGGTGGGCGGAGTCCCGTTCCTCACCCAGGTGCTCGATGGCCGTTACCAGCGGATCACCATCAACCTGCGGGACGTGCAGGCCTCGGTCGAGGGCGACGCCGTCCGGCTGCCGGTGCTGGACGTGACCGCCCGTGACGTGCGCGCCTCGCTGGACACCCTGCGCACCGGCCAGGGCGACATCGTGGCGGACACCGTCAACGGCGCCGGCACGATCAGCTACGAGAGTCTGGCCGCGTTGCTGAACCGCCCAGGGCTCACCCTCGGCGAGCAGAACGGCAAGCTCACCGTCACGGCCCCGGCCGACATCCTCGGTCAGCGGCTCACCATCAGCGGCACCGCCGACGTCACCGTCGCCGACAACGGCGCGGTCGCGCTGCGCTTCAACGACCTGGACGCCGCGGGTCTGCCGAACCTGCCGCTGGCCCGTGCGTTCCTGAGCAACTACGCCAAGAGCATCTCCATCGACGTGCCGCTTCCGGAACTGCCGTTCCAACTTGCCGTCCGGGAGGTCCGTCCACTGCCGGAAGGGCTGGCGGTCACCGCCGACGCGAAGAACGTGCCGATCAACTCGGTCGGCTGACGCCGGAGGCGCGGTGGGACGCCGAAATCCTTGGCAGGCCCGTCGATTCCCGGATGGTGGTCGGCTGAGTGGCAGCTCGGTCACTGGCTGGTAGGCTCCCTGGCCATGGGGACCCACCTCACCAAACGGCGCGCGGTCGACCTGTGCCGCGTGGCCACCTGCCTGTGTCGCCCCGTCATCTGACGGCGGGGCTGTCTCCGGCCGCCTGACGGCGGCCACCGGCACAGGGTTCTCGCACCCTCCGGTTATCCCACCGAACGCCCGGCAGCGGCGCCGTCGCACGAACCCGTGATCCCGTCCTTCAGCTGGGTCCCGCGCGTGGTGCGACAGATACGTCAACCGATTCGCGCGCGTTGGCTCACCATCCATCCTCACCAGGGAGTGATTCGATGAGTCGCGACACCGCACTCGTTTCGGCCGAGTGGGCCGAGAAGAACCTCGACGCCCCGGGCGTCGTCTTCGTCGAGGTCGACGAGGACACCTCGGCCTACGACACCGGCCACATCGCCGGTGCCATCAAGATTGACTGGAAGACCGACCTTCAGGACCAGGTCCGCCGGGACTTCGTCAACAAGACGCAGTTCGAGGCGCTGCTCTCCGAGCGGGGCATCAGCAACGACGACGTCGTGGTCCTCTACGGCGGCAACAACAACTGGTTCGCCGCGTACGCGTACTGGTACTTCAAGCTCTACGGCCACCGCGACGTGAAGCTGCTCGACGGCGGTCGCAAGAAGTGGGAGCTGGACGCCCGGCCGCTCGTGACCGACCAGGTGTCCCGCCCGGCGACGCAGTACGTCGCGCAGGAGCCGGACACCTCCATCCGGGCCTTCCGGGACGAGGTCGTCGCCGCGATCGGCACCAAGAACCTGGTCGACGTGCGCAGCCCCGACGAGTTCGCCGGTCGCCTGCTCGCCCCCGCCCACCTGCCGCAGGAGCAGGCGCAGCGGGCCGGCCACATCCCCACCGCGATCAGCGTGCCGTGGTCCAAGGCGGCCAACGAGGACGGCACCTTCCGGTCCGACGACGAGCTGCGCAAGATCTACGGCGACGCGGGGCTCGACGACGGCAAGGAGACCATCGCGTACTGCCGGATCGGTGAGCGCTCGTCGCACACCTGGTTCGTGCTCCAGGAGCTGCTGGGTCACCGCAACGTCAAGAACTACGACGGCTCCTGGACCGAGTACGGCTCGCTGGTCGGTGTGCCGGTGGCGCTCGGCGACGAACCCGGGGAGGCCTGATCATGACTCTTCCCACCGCTGCGGGCTGCGCCGCACCGGACCAGGCCGCGCCGCTGCCGGCCAGCCTGGACCTGGAGAAGGAAACCGTCATCACCGGTGTCGTCCGCTCCGCCGAGGCCGAGCCGGTGCCGGGGGCGTACGTCCGGTTGCTCGACTCGACTGGTGAGTTCACCGCCGAGGTGGTCACCTCGGCCGCTGGGCAGTTCCGGTTCTTCGCCGCGCCGGGCTCGTGGACGCTGCGGGCGTTGTCCCGGCACGGCAACGGCGACACCGCGGTCACCGCCGGCCGGGGTGTCAACGAGGTTGCCGTCACCGTCGCCTGACCCACTGCTCTGATCGATCGGGGCCGGTCACCCTCCCGGGGGTGGCCGGCCCCGGTCGTGTCCCGTCGACGCGCCGGGGCGGGTGCCGAAATCCATCGGCATGCGTCACTATCTTCTGGTGGAATTCAGGGATGAAAGTGGCGTGTCCGACGAAGGGGTCCCCATCGTCCTC
>NZ_JAGPXZ010000758.1:0-2838 GCF_018070305.1 Micromonospora sp. M51
GGTCAGCGAAGCGGACAAGGCGCGGATGCTGCGCAGCGCGCATCTCTACGTCGCACCGAACACCGGCGGCGAGTCGTTCGGCATGATCCTCACCGAGGCCCTCGCGGCGGGTACGACTGTGGTCGCCAGTGACCTGGACGCGTTCCGGCGGGTCCTCGACGGTGGGCGGGCCGGTCGCCTCTTCCCCACGGGCGACCCGGTGGGGCTGCGTGACGTGCTGAGTGAGCTGCTGGACGACCCGGCCGGGCGGGCCACGCTGAGTGCCTGCGGCGATCAGGTGGTGGCGAATTTCGACTGGCCGGTGGTTGCTCGGCGCGTTGTGGAGGTATACGCAGCGGCGATCGAGGCAACCGACGGGCGGGTCATCGACCAGGAGTGGGTGGGGCTGGGCTGAGCCGGGTGTGACGGATGGTGCGGTGGTGACCGGTGGGACCGGTCCGGCCGCGCCCAATCGGACGAAACGGAGCAGCACTACGATGCCGCACATGTGGTGGGTGGTGGCCGGAAGCGTGGTCGTGGGGCTGGTCGCGGCGTACCTCATCTGGACCGCCGGCCGGGTCGAGCGGCTGCAGGGCCGCGCGGAGCTGGCGGCCCGGGCCCTCGACGCCCACCTGCTGCGCCGCGCGGCGGCGGCCGCGGTCCTGGCTGAGCGGCGTTTCGGGGTCGAGCTGTACGCGGCGGCCCGGATCGCCCTGGACGCCAGCCCGGACGAGCGGGAGGCGGCAGAGAACGACCTCACTCGCCAGCTGCGCGGTGTCCAGTTGGACGCGGCCGACCCGGACTGCGCGGCGGTCATCGCCGCCAGTCGTCGGCTCGCGTTGTCCCGGCAGGTGCACACCGACCTGGTCCGGGACGCCCGCTCGGCGCGCAGCAGGCCGCTGGTGCGCCTGTTGCGGATGGGACGGGGCCGGGAGTGGCCGCGCTACTTCGACATCGACGACCCGACCCTCGTCGTCCCGGCGGACGTCCCCGCCGCCTGATCCCCGGCGGGCGCCGGCCGCTCCCCGACGGCCCGGTGACCACTGCCACAGTGCAGGCCACCGGGGGTCTGATTGGCTGTCGGTACGGCGTTGCACGGCGCGTAGCATTTTCGCTGCCACCCCCACCGCAGGTCCAAGGAGCGATGACCCGTGCCCGAAAACACCGCCTCGAACACCGGTTCCGCCCCCGTCGTCGGCACCGCCCGCGTGAAGCGCGGCATGGCCGAGATGCTCAAGGGCGGCGTGATCATGGATGTCGTCAACGCCGAGCAGGCCAAGATCGCTGAGGACGCCGGTGCCGTGGCGGTGATGGCCCTGGAGCGGGTGCCCGCCGACATCCGCGCGCAGGGCGGGGTGTCCCGGATGAGCGACCCCGACATGATCGACGGGATCATCGAGGCGGTCTCCATCCCGGTGATGGCCAAGGCCCGCATCGGTCACTTCGTGGAGGCGCAGATCCTCCAGTCGCTGGGTGTGGACTACGTCGACGAGTCCGAGGTGCTGACCCCGGCCGACTACGCGAACCACATCGACAAGTGGGCGTTCACGGTGCCCTTCGTCTGTGGCGCGACGAACCTGGGCGAGGCGCTGCGCCGGATCACCGAGGGTGCGGCCATGATCCGTTCCAAGGGCGAGGCGGGCACCGGTGACGTCTCCAACGCCACCACCCACATGCGGAAGATCCGCCAGGAGATCCGCCGGCTCTCCTCGCTGCCGGCCGACGAGCTGTACGTCGCGGCCAAGGAGCTGCAGGCCCCGTACGAGCTGGTCAAGGAGGTCGCCGAGAGCGGCAAGCTGCCGGTGGTGCTGTTCACCGCGGGCGGGATCGCCACTCCGGCCGACGCGGCGATGATGATGCAGCTCGGCGCGGAGGGTGTCTTCGTCGGCTCCGGCATCTTCAAGGCCGGCAACCCGGCCCAGCGGGCCGCCGCGATCGTCAAGGCGACCACCTTCCACGACGACCCGGTCGTGCTGGCCAAGGTCTCCCGGGGGCTCGGCGAGGCGATGGTCGGCATCAACGTCGACGAGATCCCGCAGCCGCACCGCCTGGCCGAGCGCGGTTGGTGAGCGCGAGGAGTGAGCCGTTCTTGCGAGCCCCGCAGTCGCGAGGGAAGGACGGGTTGGTGAGCGCGAGGAGTGAGCCGTTCTTGCGAGCCCCGCAGTCGCGAGGGAAGGACGGGTTGGTGAGCGCGCTCCCGCGAGCCCGACAGCCACGGAAGGAACGGTGCCGATGAGCCGGCCCACCATCGGTGTCCTCGCCCTTCAGGGGGACGTCCGGGAGCATCTGGCGGCGCTGACCGGGGCGGGCGCGGACGCCCGCCCGGTCCGCCGTCCGGGCGAGTTGGACGCGGTCGACGGCCTGGTCATCCCCGGCGGGGAGTCCACCACCATCAGCAAGCTCGTCGACATCTTCGAGCTGCGCGAGCCGATCGACAAGCGGATCGCCGACGGCATGCCCGTCTACGGCTCGTGCGCCGGCATGATCATGCTGGCCACCGAGGTGCTGGACGGCCGCGCCGACCAGCGCGGTTTCGCCGGCATCGACATGACGGTACGGCGCAACGCGTTCGGCCGGCAGGTCGACTCGTTCGAGGCGCCCGTGGAGATCACCGGCGTGCCGGGCGGGGGATTCCACGCGGTGTTCATCCGCGCGCCGTGGGTCGAACGGGTCGGCGCGGGCGTCGAGGTGATCGGCACGGTGACCGGTGGCCCGGCCGCCGAGCGGATCGTGGCGGTCCGGCAGGGCAACCTGCTGGCCACCTCGTTCCACCCCGAGCTGACGGGTGACCCGCGCGTGCACGCGTACTTCGTGGAGCTGGCGCGCACCGCCTGAGCGGCCGACCCGCGCGGCCGGGGC
>NZ_JAGPXZ010000759.1:0-2830 GCF_018070305.1 Micromonospora sp. M51
GTACACCGATTCGGATGGCGGCCGGCGTCGACCGGTGATGCTGCACCGCAGTCTGGTCGGCAGCATGGAGCGGCTGTTCGCGTACCTCATCGAGGTGCACGAGGGGGCGTTCCCGGCCTGGTACGCGCCGGTGCAACTGGTGCTTCTGCCGGTCGACGACGGCCAGGCCGGCGCGGCGGCCGACCTGGCCCGCCGGGCGACCGAGGTCGGGCTGCGGGTCGCTGTCGACGTCGCCGGCTCGCTGGGCGCCCGGGTACGGGACGCGGCCCGCCGCCGCGTCCCGTACCTCGGGGTGTTGGGTGCCCGGGAGGTTGCCGACGGCCATCTCGCGCTGCGGCTGCGCGGCGGCCACGCCCTGGCTCCGATGCCCGCCGACGCCGCGCTCGCCCTGATCGGTGGGCAGGTCGCGGCCCGCGCCGCCGACCTGCTGCCGCAGGGCTGACCGACTGCCGGATCCGGGGCGGACCGCTGTACGCATGGCGGTCCGCCCTACACCGACGCCGGTTGCGCGGCGGGTTCCTCGTCGACCACCGCACCGGTGAACTGCGAGCGGTAGAGCCGGTGGTACGCCCCCTGGGCGGCGAGCAACTGCTCGTGGGTGCCCTGCTCGACGATCCGACCGTCCTCCATCATCAGGATGAGGTCGGCGTCGCGGATGGTGGAGAGCCGGTGCGCGATGACGAAGCTGGTCCGGTCCGAGCGCAGCGCGGCCATCGCCCGTTGCAGCAGCACCTCGGTGCGGGTGTCCACCGAGCTGGTGGCCTCGTCCAGGATCAGCAGGGACGGCTCGGCGAGGAACGCCCGCGCGATGGTGATGAGCTGCTTCTCGCCGGCGCTGACGTTGCTGCCCTCCTCGTCGATGACCGTGTCGTAGCCGTCGGGCAGGCTGCGCACGAACCGGTCCACGAAGGTGGCCCGGGCCGCGGCGAGGATCTCCTCCTCGGTGGCGTCCGGCCGCCCGTAGGCGATGTTGTCCCGGATGGTTCCGCCGAAGAGCCAGGTGTCCTGGAGCACCATGCCGATCCGGCCGCGCAGGTCGTCGCGGCGCATCGTGGTGATGTCCACCCCGTCGAGTGTGATCCGGCCGGCGTCCAGCTCGTAGAAGCGCATCACCAGGTTGACCAGTGTGGTCTTGCCGGCACCGGTCGGGCCGACGATGGCCACCGTGTGACCGGGCTCGGCGACCAGTGACAGGTCGTCGATCAGCGGCTTGTCCGCCTCATAGCGGAACGAGACGTGCTCGAACTCCACCCGACCGTGCGGGTCGGTGACCCGGGCCGGTTCGACCGGGTCGGGGGTCTGCTCGTCCGCGTCGAGCACCGCGAAGACCCGCTCGGCCGAGGCCACCCCGGACTGGAGCAGGTTGGCCATCGAGGCGAGCTGGGTGAGCGGCTGGGTGAACTGGCGGGAGTACTGGATGAACGCCTGCACGTCGCCGAGGCTCATCGTGCCGGAGGCCACCCGCAGCCCACCGACCACGGCGATCGCCACGTAGCTCAGGTTTCCGATGAACATCATCGACGGCATGATGATCCCGGAGATGAACTGCGCCCCGAAGCTGGCCCGGAACAGCTCCTCGTTCTTCGCGTGGAAGGCGGCCTCGACCTCACGCTGCCGGCCGAAGACCTTCACCAGCTCGTGACCGGTGTACGCCTCCTCGATCTGGCCGTTCAACTCGCCGGTGTGCGCCCACTGGGCGATGAACTGCTTCTGCGAGCGCTTGGCGATGCGCTGGGTGACCAGCACCGACAACGGCACCGCGACCAGGGCCACCAGAGCCAGCACCGGCGAGATCCAGAACATCACGGCCAGCACCCCGATGACGGTCAGCAGCGAGGTGAGGAGCTGGCTGAGGGTCTGCTGGAGGCTGGTGGAGATGTTGTCGATGTCGTTGGTGACCCGGCTGAGCAACTCACCGCGCGGCTGCCTGTCGAAGTAGGGCAGCGGCAGCCGGTTGAGCTTCTCCTCCACCTCGGCGCGCAGTCGCAGCACCGTGCGCTGGACCACGCCGTTGAGCAGCCAGCCCTGCCACCAGGACAGCAGGCTCGCCGCCAGGTAGAGCCCGAGCGCCAGCAGCAGCACCCGACTCAGCGCGCTGAAGTCGATGCCCACCCCGGGCACCACGTCCATCCGGGCCAGCATGTCGGCGAAGCTGTCGTTGCCGCTGGCCCGGGCCGCCGCGACGGCCTGGTCGGCGGTGGTGCCGGCGGGCAGTTGCCGGCCGATCACCCCAGTGAAGATCAGGTCGGTGGCGTGGCCGAGGATCTTCGGCCCGGCCACGCTGAACCCGACGCTCACCACTGCCAACGTGATGATCGCGGCCAGGTGCAACCGGTGTGAGCGCAGCCGGCCGAGCAATCGTCGGGCCGACGGGCCGAAGTTCATCGACTTCTCGGAGGGCATCCCGGCGCCAATCCACCCCGGGCCGCCGCCCTGACGGCCGGGCGGCAGCCGCTTCGGCGTCCGCGCGTCCCCGCCGGGCTGCTGCGCGGCGTCGCCGCCGGGCTGTTGTGGCGCGTCGCCTCCCGGCGTCCGCGGCTCGCCGGCCGGCTTCTGACTGGGTACGGCCGCGGTGCGGGGCTCCTCACGCTCGCTCATGCCGCCACCTCCGTCGTCTGCTGCGAGGCCACGATCTCGGCGTACGTCGGGCAGGTCTCCAACAGCTCGGCATGTCGTCCCACTCCGACGACCCCTCCGTTCTCGAGAACGATGATCTGGTCGGCGTCGATGATCGTGGAGACCCGCTGGGCCACGATCACCACCGCGGACTGTGCGGTGACCGGCCGTAGTGCCGCTCGCAGCCGTGCGTCGGTGCCCAGGTCGAGCGCGG
>NZ_JAGPXZ010000076.1:0-13188 GCF_018070305.1 Micromonospora sp. M51
GTGACAACCATCGCTGCCGGCTGCCGGGATTCTGTGCTGAAAAAGGGGTACGGCGCGTGGAAATATAGTCGACGTCCGTCGATCGACTGAACGGGGATCACCGTGACGACACAGTTGTCCAAGGCCACCGCCGTACCGGGTCCGACCGGGCATCCGCTCCTCGGCATGTTGCCGGAACTCCGCCAGGACCTGCTGGGATCGATCCTGAACGGCTTCCACAGGTACGGCGACGTGGTGGCCTACCACGTCGGGCTGCCACGGGGGCCACGCGCCGTCAGCGTCGACGTGGTGAACGTGCACCACCCGGACGGCATCCACCAGGTCCTCACCACGCCCCAGGTCTTCAGCCGTCGCGCGAGCGCGTACGAAATCCTTCGGGAGTTCATCGGTGAGGGCCTGCTGAC
Organism: Micromonospora sp. M51; assembly: GCF_018070305.1. Lineage (NCBI taxonomy): Bacteria > Bacillati > Actinomycetota > Actinomycetes > Micromonosporales > Micromonosporaceae > Micromonospora > Micromonospora sp. M51. The sequence continues at coordinate 405 of NZ_JAGPXZ010000076.1, forward strand.
CAGCGACGGAGACCGCTGGCTGCATCAGCGGCGGACGCTGCAACCGCTGTTCACGCCGCGCCGGGTGGCCCGCTACACCGAGCTGATGGCCGAGGAGGCGGTCCGCGTCGTCGACGACATGGCGGTCACCGCCGGGTCCGTCGTGGACCTCTACCAGGTCATGCAGCGCTACACGATGCGGGTGGTCGGCCGGGCGCTGTTCGGTGACGACATCGACGAGGTCGTTCCCCGGCTACAGGAGCTCATGCCCATCCTTGGCGACCTGGCACTGGCACGCGCCCTACAGGTCGTCAAGCTGCCGCTGAGCTGGCCGACTCCACGGTCGCGCCGGATCACGCAGGTCCGCGCGACCCAGTACGACATCATCGACCGCATCATCGCCGCCCGGCAGCGAACCGGCGGCGAGGAGACCGAGGACATGCTCAGCCGGCTGTTCGCGGCCAAGGATCCGGAGACCGGGCAGACCCTGTCCATGGAGGAGATCCGCGACCAGATGCTCGTGTTCCTGCTCGCCGGGCACGAGACGACCTCGGCCGGGTTGGCCTTCACCATGCACCTGCTGGGTCAGCACCAGGAGGTGCAGGAACGGGTCGCGGCCGCGGCCGGCACCGGCGACCAGGAGCTGGTGCGGGCTGCGATCATGGAAGGCATGCGGCTGTACCCGCCCGTGTACAGCATGGAGCGGATGGCCGAAACCGACGTCGTGGTTTCCGGACACCGCATTCCGGCCAATACCAAGGTGGTGGTCGCCCCCTGGGTCACGCACCGGCATCCGGAATTCTGGCCCGACCCGGAGCGCTTCGCGCCGGACCGGTTCCTCGGGCAGCAGGACCGACCGCGCTACGCCTACTTCCCATTCGGTGGCGGCCCGCGCAGTTGCATCGGCGAACACTTCGCGCTGCTGGAGATGACCGTCCTGCTGAGCGCGTTGCTCACCCGATACCGGGTCGACACGCGTGGCGAGCGGCTGGAGGTCGTACCAATGGTCACGCTGCGTCCGGCCGGCGCGGTCCGGGCCACGCTGACCGTCAGGTGACCTGATGCCCTGGCTGATCCGGACCGGATCAGCCAGGGCACCGTTCGGTTCCGGGTCCGACTGTCGCTACGTGACCCGCGTCCCGTCACCCGTCGCGACGGGCAGCGGTTCAGCGGCTGGCGTAGCGGCGGCCGCAGGGGCAGCCGCCGGTTTGCGGGGCTTGGCGAACCGGCGCATCATCGGCCGTTCCACGCCGACGTGAAGCAGCGAGGCCAGGCCGAGGGTCACCAGGTAGGCACCGATCATCACGGCGAGCGCGGCGGCGACGCCGAAGCCGTTCGGAGCCATGTTGGCGGCGCCGTACAACACCAGGATGTGCAGGAGGTAGAAGGCGAAGGACGTGTCGCCCAGCCAGCCGGTGACCCGCCCGCGCAGCGGTGAGCGGTGCCCCTCGACGTCCGCCCGGGCCGCGGCGGCCACCAGCAACGCGAGCGGGATGACCATCGCCGCGACGACCGAGTAGAGCAGCGGAACGACCTCGGAGACGCCGTAGAAGGCCAGCGTGACAAGTGCGGCGCCGGGCAGGCTCAGCCTGATCCACAGCCCCCGCATGACGAGCTGGGCGATGACGATTCCGAGGACGAAGTCCAGCATCCGGATCAACGGAAACTGTTGGACGAACCAGAACTGCGGAAATGCCGCGTCCGCGTAGGTGTACGTCGGCTCGGCCGGAAGAAACGCCAGGGAGAAGGCGGGCGCGAGGAGCATCGCGGCGACGATGCCACCCGCGAGCGACCAGAGCCAGGTGGCGTTGAGCCGTCGGATGCCGGCGAGCACCCACGGGAACGACGCGTAGAAGAAGATTTCACAACTCAGCGACCAGCTCGGCGGATTGACCCCGTTGAAGATGAACTCGTTCGGGATCCAGCTCTGCACCAACGCGAGGTTCGCCACCGTCGGCCACAGCGGCGCGCCGCCCCGTACCAGGATCAGTAGGAGGATGAACACGGCGCAGACGACCAGGTGGTTCGGCAGGATCCGGGCGGCCCGGCGGCGCCAGAACCGGCGATTCGGCTCGTGGTCGGGAGCCGACCAGGTCAGGACGAAACCGCTGAGGATGAAGAAGAAGCCGAGCGCGGCGGAGCCGGTACGGCTGAGAGCGAGGTACCACCAGTCGTCGATCCGCTCGTCGGCGAAGAAGCCGAACAACGTCGTGTGCGAGAAGAAGACAGTGACCGCGGCGAGCCCCCGCAGACCGTTGAGGGTCGGCAGTTGCCGGGCCATCCGTCCCGCCTGCGGGGTCATCGGCGGCCACCTTCCGTCGTTTCGGACATCTCCTGTCGGCGTACCGGGCGGCGTGTCCGGAACGCCTCCTCGGCGATGTCGGCCGCCCGTCGTACGCCGTCCAACTCCGCGATCCGGCGTTTGTAGTGCTGCGCCTTCGCCCGGTAGGCGGGGTCGCCGCTCACCGTGTCGATGGCCGCCCGCAGCCGCGCCGGAGTCACCTTGTGCACCGGGATGAACTCGCCGGCGCCGAGGTACGTGAGTCGGGCGGCCACGCCCGGTTGGTCGTTGCCCACGGGCAGCGCGACCATCGGCACGCCATGGGCGAGCGCTTCCAGTGTGGTGTTGATGCCGGCGTGCGTGATGACGAGAGACGCCCGTGCCAGCAGATCGAGCTGGGGCGCGTACCGGACCACTATCGGGTTTCCGGCAAGGCCGGTCGGCGGTTCGACGTCGGTGCTGCCGAGGGAGATGACCAGTTGCGCGTCGAGCCCGGCACAGGCCGTGGCGATCGCCTCGAATATGTGCGGGAGGCGGTTCTGGAGGGTGCCCATCGACGCGTAGATCAACGGGCGGTCGTCGAGCTGCTCCCACGGGAACGACACCGGCTCGGTGCTGTCCTCGTCGTGGAACGGCCCGGTGTAGTGGAACGAGTCCGGCAGGCGGGTGCGGGGGAAGTCGAAGAACGGCGGCTGTTGGGTGATCTGGGCCAGATCCGAGCCGTCGTTCACACTTTTGATCAGCGGCAGGCCCCACGCGGCACGACGGTCGTTGATCCGTTGCAGCACCGGCCGGATGACCCAGGCGATCACCTGGTCGCCCACCATGTTGCGCACCCGCGCGAGCGGCGAGGGATGGTACGGCCACGCCGTCATGAACGGCGGCACACCGGGTTCGGTGTTCAGCGCCAGCGCGTTGCACACGTTCACGACCGGAATGTCGAGGTGGTCCCCGACGGTGTTGCCGGCGCCGTAGACCTGGTCCACCAGCAGCGCGTCGATGCCGTGCCGCTGCACCAGGACCGGCAGGTCCCGCAGCAGAACCTCGACCTCGCGCACGTACCCCCGGACGATGAAACGCACCGCGGCCAGGCCGGTCAGCCGACCCTGCTCCTCGGAGAAGCGCGCCAGTGAGCCCACCGGAAACTCGCGCTCGCCGATCGGTGCGAAGGCGAACCTGGCCGTGAACGACTTCGTTCCGGCGTCCGGCAGGGAGATCAGGGTGACCCGGTGGCCCCGCCGGAGCAGTTCTCTGCCGAGCGTGGCCATCGGGCTGAGTTGGCCGGTGTAGTCGGGAACCACGAGTCCGATGTGGAACATGGTCGGGGCACTCACGTGTCGCTCCCTCGCTGGGTTCATACCACCGTCGTCAGGCAGGACGGATGTATCGAAAACTCGGCCGGGGTGTATCCGACGATCTCGCCGTCGACCTCTACCGGCAGCGGGCTGTCCGCGTCGACGCACACGGTGCGGACCTCCTGCCGGTGGATCGCCGGATGTCCCGCCGCGGCCCCGCGGAACACCTGCCACATCAGCCCGGCCACGCCGAGGCGGCCGACACCCGACACCCGCACCGCGTCCAGGTAGCCCGCTGGCGGGGGTTGCGTGCGGCCGAAGGTCAGCCCACCGGCGAAGTACGGCACCTTGAGCACGGCGAGATTGCTGATGCTCTGGTGCGACGGTTCGCCGTCGAGTTCCAACCGCACCGCCACCGGCCGCCAGCGGGCCAGCGTCCGGATGCTCGACGCCGTCTCGGCGAGCTGGAGGTTGAGCCGCTTGAGCACCCGGTTGACAGGTGTCTTCTCGGTGAACCGCTGGCCGATCACGCTGATCAGCCCGACCGTGCAGCTGACCAGGAAGTACCGCTGGTGCCGTCGGGCCGGGTGAAGGTCACCGTTCCGACGTCGGTCTCCCGGTCGCGGGTGCGGTCGAGCAGGTCACCGAGGTCGGTGACCGGCCGCAGGCCACGAGCGAAGTCGTTGCAGGTGCCAGCCGGCACGTACGCCAGCCGCACCTTCTCCCCGCCCGCCTCCAGCACCCCGTTGGCCACCTCGGACAGCGTGCCGTCGCCGCCGATCGCCACCACTGTGGCGTACCCGTCCTCGACCGCCTGCCGCCCGAGGGCGATGCCGTGCCCGGGATAGCGCGTGGACCAGCACCGCGCCTCGGGCAGTTCCGTGGCGATCCGCCGCATGATGGTGTCCCTGCGCTGGACACCGGACGCGGGGTTGGTGATGCAGACGACCGGGTCGTTCTCATCGGCTGCCATGCGCCTGCTCCAATTCCAGTTCCGCCATGGCGAGGCTCAGCGCCTCCTCGAAGCCGTACCGGGGTGAATAGCCGATCGACCGGATCCGGCCGACGTCGTACCGCATGCCTCCGGCGACGGACCGAACCGCGTAACGGGTGAGCAGCGGCCGGCCGGATCTGATGCCGATGCCGGCCATCCCGGCGAGTTCGGACACGGCCCCCGCGGCCAGGGCAGCGCCGAAGGGGACCGAGGTGGTCGGCGGCCGTGCCCCGATCCGTTCGGCCACCGAGGCGAACAGCTGCCCCAACGTCAGGCCGTACGAGTCACCGACGATGAACCGGCCGCCGGCGCAGCTGGCAGTGGTGCCGGCCAGCACGATCGCGTCGGCCAGGTTCGCGCTGTACGTCAACTCGATCGGCGGTAGCCCACGGTCGAACTGGACGAGCTGGTTGGCGCGCAGCCCGCGCACGAGCTCGGGCAGGAAGGTGCGGTCGCCGGGGCCGAAGACCCAGGCGGGGTACACCACAGTGACATCGAGACCATTCCCGTGGTACGACCACGCCAGGTCTTCGCCGGCAGCTTTCGACAGCGGGTACGGGTAGCGCGGCACCCGCCGTGGCGACGCCTCGTCGATGACCTTCCTGGCGTGGAAACCGAAGACGTCGACGGTGCTCAGGTAGACGAATCGGGAGACGCCGCAGCGCCGCGCCTCGTCCAGCACCGCCCGGGTGCCGTCCCGGTTCACCTGCCAGATGCGTGGGCCGGGTCGCCAGTCGGTCAGATCGGCGGCCGCGTGCACCACCAGGTCGACGTCCGTGCAGGAGCCGCGCAGCGACTCCGGGTCGGTCAGGTCACCACGGTGGGCCGAGTACGTCGCGTCGTCCGGCGCGGGTGCCCGCACCAGCCCGCGTACCGACCAGCCCTGGTCCCGCAGGGCTGCGGCGACCGCGCGGCCGACGCAGCCGGTGACGCCGGTCACCAGAGCGAGACCCGACCCCATCACGAACCCTCCGCCAGCAGGGCCCGCAGGTCGGTGAGCAGCGACCCGGCCGGGTCGAGTGCGCGCATGCGCGTCAGCAGGTTTCGCAGTTCACGGCGCTGGCCTGACTCGTCGACCATCAGCAGCTCCGGACCGGCGACGAGGTGTCCGACATGAAACGGACGCAGTCCCTGTTGCGTGAGCGCCTGGGAGCACGCCCGGGCGTCGGCGGGATCGATCGCGTACAGCAGCTCGAACTCACCCCACTCGGCGGCAGCCGAACACCACCGCCCCCAGCCCGTTGACCTCGGCGAGGCTGACCGCCGCGCTCAACAGACCGTCGCTGGTGTCGATGCACGCCCGGGCGTAGCGGCGCAGCGGTTCGCACGCGGTCACCCGCGCCTCAGGCAGCCACGGTTCGCCCGCGCCCGTACCGCCCAGTGCCAGCGCGCGGAACCCGACCGCGTTGCCGGCTCCGATCGGGCCGGTCACGTACAGCGCGTCGCCGGGCCGGGCACCCATCCGGTTCAGGATGGATTCGCGAGGGACGGTTCCCAGGGCGCACGAGGTGAAGCTCTCCTCGTTGGCCCAGTTGGTGTCGCCACCCACGATGTGACAGCCGTACCGCTCGGCGGCCTCGGATGCGCCGCGCCCGAATTCACGGGCCTCCTCGAGGGTCCAGCTGTCCGGGCGCAGCGAGCAGGAGATCAGCACGGCGACCGGGTCGGCGGCCACCGCGGCGAGGTCGCTCACGCTGACGGTGGTGGTCAACCAGCCCTTCGCGTACGGCGTGGTGGCGGTGGCCAGTTCGGCTCCGTCGTTCAAGGTGTCGACGGTGACCGCCAGGAGCCCGGCGGCGCCCAGGTCGAGGAGTTCGGCGTCGGCCTCGAAGGCGTTGTTGAGTTGCCGTGGCGACCGGGTCATGCGCTCGCGGATCGCCATGATCAGGCTGCTCTCGGCCGCGCTCAGCGCCAACCGGTTGCGGGTGGTGGAGGTCATGTCACGCCTGCCGGGAGGACTGGGTCGCCCGCAGCGTCAGCTCCAGGTAGACCATCATCGGAACGCCGACGATGAGGAAGAGCGTCGGTCGGTGCAGCGCGCCGAGCGACAGGAAGAACAGTGTGGTCGCCCTGATGAACCAGACCAGTGCCTCGTACGCCCGGGTCTCTGGCGCCCGGTTGAGTGTTACGAGGCTCTGCGTGAACCCGAGCGCGGACGCAATGAGCAGCACCCAGCAGACGATCTCGGCGTAGGCACTCGCGCTGTCGGCCTCCGCCACGGCGGCGGTGCCCGCCGCTATCACCGCCACGACCGGAAATATCACGGCAATCCGGCTGGAGGCCCTGGTGCCGATGGCCACCGGCAGCGTGCGGTAGCCGGCGACCCGGTCGCCCTCGATGTCCTTGAAGTACCCGACGAGGCAGAAGCCGCTGAACGTGACAGCGACCAGTGCCGTCTGGAACCACGTCACCGCCGGGATCTCGAGCCATCCCGCGTCGGGTCGGACGGCCACGGCGCCGAGCACCGTGAACAGCGCCATGTCGACGCCGTTGACGAGATTGCCCAGCATGGGGATGCGCTTGGTCCACGAGTAGACCAGGTGCCCGCCGATCGCGATGACGCTCCACAGCGCCAGCGTCGGTGCGACCACGATCGCCACCACCATCAGCGCAGCGGACAGCGTGAGCGTCAACGCCAAGCCGATGTGGGGGTTGATCAGCCCGGTGACGAACGGACGGTCCGGAGCGTTGACCGCGTCGGCCTCGCGGTCGAACCAGTCGTTGATGACCACGCCGACGCCGTATCCCAGGGTGCAGAACAGCAGCCCGATCACGATGCTCGCGGCGTTGGCCCCGGCCGGCGGTGCGGTCATGCCGACCAGACCTGCCGACAGCGAGAAGGGCACGAAGTGCAGGCGCCACATCCGCGCCCAGGCAACCACCAGATCCCAGGTCCTGACTGCGGGTTCGAGCTGGTTGACGGTCATTGGTCCTCCACTGACATCAGGTCGCCGACCTCGGCGAACGCGGCGACGACGCGCTTGAGCTGCTCCGGTGTGTGCGTGGTGGAGAAGCTCGCTCGCAGCCGGGGCGAGGCGGCCGGGGGGATGACCGCGTTGACGTAGACGCCCCGGTCCAGCAGGTTGCGCCACGCGAGCAGGGTCTGCGGTACGCCGTCGAGCCGTACCGACACGATCGGCGTCTCGCTCGGGACCGGGTCGTAGCCAAGGGCCATCAGCTCGCGACGCACGTACGACGCGTTCTCCACCGCCTGCTGGCACAGCCCCGGCTCCGCCTTCAGGATGCGCAGCGCGGCGTACGCGGCGGCCAGGCTGGCCGGCGGGGCGGACGCGCTGAAGATGAGGCTGCGCGCGTGGTGGCGCAGGTACTCGATCACATCCGCCGGGCCGGCCACGGCACCGCCGATCGACGCCAGCGACTTGCTGAAGGTGACGGTGATGAGGTCGACCTGGTCGGTGACGCCGAAGTGCGCGCTGGTGCCCCGGCCGTCGGCCAGTACGCCGATGCCGTGTGCGTCGTCGACGAGCAGGCGGGCCCCGTACTGCCGGCACAGCCGTACGACCTCGGTCAACGGGCACAGGTCGCCGGCCATCGAGTACACCCCGTCCACGACGACCAGCCGGCCGGCGTCCGAGGGGCTGGCTGCCAACTGCCGCTCCAGGTCGTCCATGTCGTTGTGGGCGAACCGTCGCGTCTTGGCCCGGCTCATGCCGCAGCCGTCGTAGACCGAGGCGTGCGCCTCACGGTCGAGGATGACCACGTCGTGACGCGACAGCAGGGATGCGATGACGCCGACGTTCGCCTGGTAGCCGGTCGGAAACACCAGTGCCGCCGGCATACCGAGGAAGTCGGCCAGCTCCTGCTCCAGTGCGTCGTGCAGCGGTGTGTTGCCGTTGAGCAGGCGCGAGCCCGTGCGCGATGTGCCGTACTCCTCGATCGCCGCCTGCGCCGCGGCCTTCACGCGCGGGTCGGAGGTCAGCCCGAGGTAGTTGTTCGAGCCGCACATGAGGATGTCGCCGTCGAGTGTCTGCGCGACTGTCGCGTCGTGCCCCTCGAAGGGAATGAAGTACGGGTAAACGTTGGCTGCGCGAGCCTCCTGGCTCTCGGTGTATGACTGGCAGCGACCGAAGATATCCACTGTCACCACGGTTCGCGAAACCCCTCTCATCTGGTGCCCCGTGTGCATCGGGCCGTTCAACGGACCTGCTGCTCCAGTAGTCGGCACAATCGCTCCGGACAGTGGCGCGCCGGCGATCGGGATCGGCCAGCACGTAGCCGCTGTGCGGAGGGAGGTGGCCGGTCGTCTCACACCCGCTGGTGCCGCCGGCTCGCAGGCTGAGCCAGCGCGGGGACGCCGCGGCGCGGCTCGGTGAACCGCAGCGCGAGGGCGTTCCTCGTCCCCGGCGGAGTGAGGGCGACGTGTGTGCAGAAGACGGTCGAAGGTGCTGCTGATGCGCCTGGCCCGGCCGGCCGGCCCGACGAGCGACGGAACCGACGCGGGCTCCCGGCCTTGGACACGCCGCCGGGTGCGATGCCGGCGGCGTTGCTGGTATCGCCGTCCGACCACCGTGAAGGCGGGAATGCCTGCCGGGCCGTTGCGGCCTGCAGTGCGGTCCGAGGCTGGCGCGCACCAGCCGACATCACGCCAATAGGCTCGTGAAGGTCGGCACTGGCCTTGTCATCGTGTTTCGCCGCATTCCTCTGGCGCAGTGGCAAGAATCCAGGGATGTGGCGCTATGGCAGCGCAGGAAAAGTGGCATTGCAGCGGCAGCGCATAGTTCATTACTCCCCCCGATCCGCTGGCTGCATTCACCAGCGGCGATCGCTTGACGATCTCTCTGGAGCAGGATGCTACGCCGGATCCGCAGCGCACGTCCAGCCCAATGTGGTCGTCGGATCCGCCCGGACACCGCGCCTCAGCTGCCTTGCGGGAGTATTGCGCCAGGTGACAAGCGAGTGGGCGGGATCGAGCGCCATCTCCGCCCGTTGGGCAAGATCAACGAATAGGCGTCAGTGAAAGTGGCGGCCCACCGCGAGGCGTCGCCGCTGTGCGCCAGTGCCGCTACGGATCGACGGTTACTACGGGTAGTCGCTGGCGGCGACCGGCTGCCGTGGGTCGTCGAATCCGGCATGGACGGCATTGAGCTGGTTCGCTTGCTTCCTGACCTGGTCGGGGCGGTCGCGACGGCTCCTCTTTGCCCCATTTGGCCGTCATGCGATGGCGGCGAATCTCCGCATGGATGTGGATAATGATTGATCGTGGCGCATCGCAGCAGACTCTCGACGATCCTGATTGACGTACCCCGAGGTGAGGCACCGGCAGCTGCCGCCTTCTGGTCGGAGGCCCTCGGCGTGCCTGCCCGTACGGTCCCCGACGAGCAGCAGTTCACCTCCCTGCACGGCGCACTGCCCGGGCTGGTGCTGGCGGTGCAGGCAGTGGATGACCAGGCTCGCTACCACGTCGACATCGAGACCGACGACGTCGAGGCGGAGGCCCGCCGACTGATCGCCCACGGCGCCGTCGAGGTCGGCCGCTGGCTGGAGTGCGTAACCCTGCGGGCCCCGGGCGGCCATCTCGTCTGCGTTATTCCGTGTCACACTGATCCGGAGACCTTCGAGTCTCTTTCCCAGGCGTGGGAGTGAGCGCGGGCCACGATTTGATCGCGGCGTCATTAATGCACAGCACCGTGAGGTCCGGGCCGAGCGAAGGAACTGTTCTGCGCATTTCTCGGCGGGCAGCCACCTGAACCGACGCGGCCCACCTCTCGTGCTGTTCGTAACAGTCGCAGGGATCTGATTCCGCCGCGAATCTGCTGGGGGAATCGCCACCCACCTGGTGGGCCCGCTGCGGTTTGGGGGAGTAGGTAGGCGATGGTCGCCGCCATTTCGTCAATACCTCCGACGCAATCGATCGACGTCGCCCATTAATGCGTTCCGGGCGTGTGCCACGCGAAGGCGCTGGTCATTTTGGTACCACTGGGTTCCTCGTCAGGCCGCGTCGTCCCACGTCGTAGGCCAGCTGATGAGTGAATACCTCCCGCCCGGGAGTCGTCACCCGGTGCGCGATCAAGCGGTGGAAGCCCATTGCGGCGACGATCGAGGAGATGGTGACGACGCGTCCCCGCTCGATCATCGCCAGGGACGACCTGTCCGCCACATATTCACCGCCAGCCGCCGGGCACGTCCGCCAGGGTCGTGATTACCGGCCGGGTCGCTGCCGCTCCGGGTGTGCCCCGCCCGGGATCTTCAGAACAGCGAGAAAGGCGTTTACCGCGGGGGTCCGGCCCAGGCGACTCCAGACGAGGTGCTCGACCCGGGCCGGCGCGTCGGCGACCGCAATGGTGGTCACCCCATTGAGTCGTGGCACGTAGGCGGAGGGGAGCATGGCGACGCCGAGACCGGCAGCGACGAGGTCGGCCATCAGGTCGGCGGCGGTCACTTCGAACGCGACGTCGCGGGCGAGGCCGGCGGCGGAGAACGCCTGATCGGTCTGGGCCCGCCCGGCGCTGCCCACCGGAAAGTCGACGAAGACCTCGGCGGCGAGCCGGTCGAGGTCGACTGCCGGTTCCTCCGCGAGCGGATGGTCCGGGGCGACCACGGCGACGAGCCGGTCCCGGGCCAATTCGTGCACGTCGACGCCCTTTGGTTGCACCGTTTCCGGCAGCCCCAGGAACGCCACGTCGATGACGCCCTGCCTGACCTGCTCCACGAGTGCGTCGCTCCCGCCGACACGGAGGCCGACGCGAACGTACGGGTACCGCTGGCGGAACACGCGGAGGGTGGCCGGAATGTCGACGGCCGTAACCGTGGGGATCAGACCCACCCTCAGTCGTCCCCGTACCTCTCCCACCGCCGCCGCGACCTCGGCGGCCGCGCGTTCGGCGGCGTCCAGACACTGGCGGGCGGCGGGGAGGAACGCCGCGCCCGCCGGGGTCAGCCGCACCCGGCGGCTGGTCCGCTCGAAGAGCCGCGCACCGAGTTCCCGTTCCAGCCGCGCGATCTGGTGACTCAACGCGGACTGGACGACCAGGCACCGTTCGGCGGCCCTGGTGAAACTGCTCGTCTCGGCCACGGCGAGGACGTAGCGCAGTTGGTGAAGCTCCACCGATCCATCTTCTCTGTAGATCGGTCGGATGACAAACATGCATTGGACTCATCAATGAGCGCGCGGCGAGACTTCTGACATGACACGTTCCGGAGCGCAGAGACCCGTCGGCGGAGCCGGCTTCTCCAGCAACCTGCCGCGTACCGCACTGACCGCGCTCGCTCCGCTGGCCTGGGGCACCACCTACGTCGTCACCACCGAGCTTCTTCCGCCCGGCCACCCGTTGTTCGCCGGACTCCTGCGCGCGTTGCCCGCCGGACTGGTGGCGCTGGCGTTCACCCGTACGCTGCCGAGCGGCGCGTGGTGGGGGAAAGCGGCGACGCTCGGCATACTGAACATCGGGCTCTTCTTCCCGTTGCTCTTCGTCGCGGCCGAGCGGCTGCCGGGAGGCGTCGCGGCGACCCTGGGGGCGGTGCAGCCGCTCGTCGTCGCCGTCCTGGCCGCGACGCTCCTGCGGGAGGGATTCTCCGTCTGGCGCGCCGTCTGGGGCGTCACCGGGGTGCTGGGCGTCGGCCTGGTGGTGATCGGACCGAATGCCACGTTCGACGCCGTGGGGATCGTGGCCGGCCTCCTCGGCGCGGCCACGATGGCGCTCGGGGTGACCCTCACCAAGCGTTGGCAACGTCCCGCCGGGGTGAGCCCGATGGCCTTCGCCGGTTGGCAGCTCAGCGCGGGCGGTCTCTTCCTGGTGCCCGTCACCTTCCTCGTCGAAGGACCGCCACCAGCGATCGACCCGCCCGCTGTTCTCGGCTACCTCTGGCTGGGACTGGTCGGCGGCCTGTGCGCGTATGTGCTGTGGTTCCGTGGCGTCATCGCGCTGCCGGTGACCTCCGTCGCCGTCCTCGGTCTGCTGTCGCCGCTGGTCGCCGCGCTGCTCGGTGCCGTCCTGCTCGATCAGACGCTCGGCCCGATCGAGCTTCTCGGCTTCGGGCTCGCACTGGCCGCAATCGTCGCGGGGCAGCTACCCGCGCCGACCCGCCCGCGCCACCCGGGCGCCCAACTCGTACCGGAAGGGGCAACTCGATGAAGATCGCCGTGGTCGGAGCCGCCGGAATGGTCGGTTCGCGCGTCGTCGACGAGGCCGCACGCAGGGGACACGACCCGATCGCCATCGTCCGAAGGCGGAGGCCGGCGGCACTGCCGCGCGGCGTGACCGCCGTCGCCGGCGA
>NZ_JAGPXZ010000760.1:0-2830 GCF_018070305.1 Micromonospora sp. M51
GCCTCACCGAGGCCGCGAAGAGCCGTACCCCGATGGTCGTCCTGGCCCCGGAGGCCACCGCACCGCTGTCGAACTTCTTCATCGACCTGCCGGCACTCGCCGCCGCGGTCGGGGCCGACTTCCACCGGGTACGCGCGACGCACGCGGCCGAGGACGCGGGCGCGGCGTACCGGGCCGCCGCCGGGGGTGCGACGGTGGTGCTGGGCCTGCCGTTGCAGGTGCAGAACGCGGCGACCGAACCGTGGTCCGGTCCGGTCCCCGTGGTCGCGCCGACCCCGAGCGCCGTCCCGCAGGTCGAGCCGTTGCTGGCCGCGCTCCAGGCCGCCCGCCGACCGGTCTTCATCGCTGGTCGGGGTGCCCGGGCGGCCCGGGCACCGCTGACCCGGCTCGCCGACGCGTGCGGCGCGCTGCTCGCGGTCTCGGCAGCGGCCAAGGGACTGTTCGCCGGGAACCAGTGGAACCTCGACGTGGCCGGCGGCTTCGCCACCCCTCTCGCCGCCGAGCTGATCGGCGCGGCGGACCTGGTCGTCGCGTGGGGCAGCACGCTGAACATGGACCACCCGGCACGGCGAACTGATCCCGCCCGGCGCCGTCGTCGTCCAGGTCGACAGTGACCCGGCCGCGTTCGGGGTGAACCGCCCGGTCGACCTGACGGTGGCCGGCGACGTGACGGCGGTCGCCGAAGCGGTCCTCGGTCGACTGGACGCCGACACCACCGGGACTACGGACGCCGGTTGGCGTACGCCGGCGCTTGCCCAGCGGATCCGCGACCACGGCCGGTGGCGGACGGTCCCGTACCGGGACGAGAGTGACGCCGCGACCATCGACCCGAGGACCCTCTCGGCCGCCCTGGACGACCTGCTGCCGCCCGACCGCACGGTGGTGGTCGACTCGGGCAACTTCATGGGCTACCCGTCGATGTGGCTGGACGTACCGGACGTGGCCGGGTTCTGTTTCACCCAGGCGTTCCAGTCGGTCGGGCTCGGTCTGGCCAGTGCGCTCGGCGCGGCTGTCGCCCGGCCGGACCGGCTCACCGTCGCGGCGGTCGGCGACGGTGGCTTCGTCATGTCCGCCACCGAACTGGTCACCGCCGTCCGGCTGGCGCTGCCCCTGCTCGTGGTGATCTACGACGACGCGGCGTACGGCGCCGAGGTGCACCACTTCGGCCCGGACGGGCACCCGTTGGACACTGTCACCTTCCCGGAGACCGACCTGGCCGCGATCGCCCGTGGCTACGGCTGCGACGGGCTGACCGTCCGGACCGTCGACGATCTCGGGCCGGTACGCCGGTGGCTCGCCGGTCCCCGTACCCGACCGCTGGTGATCGACGCCAAGGTCTGCGCGGCGGGCGGCTCCTGGTGGTTGCAGGAGGCGTTCCGTGGCCACTGAGCCGGCACCGCCCGCGTACGGTGGCGCGGTGGCCACCTTCTGGACGCTGGGATGCGACGCCGACGATCCGCAGCGGATCGCCGCCTTCTGGGCGTTGGCCCTCGGGTACGTCAAGGAACCCGGTTTCGACGAGCCAGACAACGCGTCCATCGTCGATCCGGACGGTCGGGGCCCCGCCATCGCCTTCCTCAGGGTCCCCGAGCGGAAGTCGGCCAAGAACCGGATGCACATCGACATCCGCGTGGCCGGCCCGGGCTCCGGGGACGAGGCCGAGCGCGCGCGGTTGATCCGACGGAAAGTGCCCGACCTGGTCGCCGCCGGCGCGACGGTGGTCCGGGAGGAGTGGTACGGCGACGTCCTCGGGCACGTCGTCATGCTCGACCCGGAGGGCAACGAGTTCTGCGTCGCCTGACGCCATGATCGGGGCTCGTCGATCGGGCGGCACCGGCGGGGCCGTTTGCTGACCGATCCCGAGGGTAGGTGGGAATCCATGACGACGCCCGAGCAGAGTCAGCAGGAGCGAGCCCTCGAAACCGGTGCGGTGTACCAGGACGCCGAGGGGCGTCGGACGACGGACCCCGGCGCCGGTGCCACGCACGCCGACGATGAGGCAGACCGCAACGCGGAGCACCTCAGGCGGGGCGAGGTCGGCCCGCGCGTCCCGGAGGAGTAGGGCCGGTGCGTGTGTGGGGACCGGTTGGCGGGCGCCTACGCCACCGACACGTCGCGGGCCTGGGCGCCGCCCCCGGCGCGGAAGGCTGAGCACGCGACTCGGCTTGATACAGCCTCGGCTGTACTATCTGCGGAATGGAGACGTTGACGCACGGGCAGGTACTGGCCCGCTTCGGCCACGCCCTGTCCGATCCGACCCGGGCGCGACTCCTGCTGGCGCTGCGGGAGGGGCCCGGCTATCCGGCCGAGTTGGCCGACCTGCTGGGCACGACCCGGCAGAACCTGTCGAACCACCTGTCGTGCCTGCGTGGCTGCGGGCTGGTGGTCGCGGTGCCGCAGGGCCGCCGGACCCGCTACGAGTTGGCCGACGTTCGCCTGGCACATGCCCTGGCCGACCTGCTCGGCCTCGTCTTGGCGGTCGACCCGGCCGTGTGCCCGGACTCCGCTGAGAAGGGTTGCTGCTGATGACCCTGCCCCTGAGAACCGTGACACCCGCGGGGCCGTCGTCGGACCGCCACCAGGTCCTCGCCCGCCGGGTGCGGCTGCTGGTCGCCGCCACGATCACCTACAACGTCATCGAGGCGGTGGTGGCGATCACCGCCGGCACCATGGCGTCGTCGACCGCGCTGATCGGCTTCGGCCTTGACTCGATCATCGAGGTGTCCTCTGCGGCGGCGGTGGCCTGGCAGTTCGCCGGCCCCGACCCGCAGGCCCGGGAAAAGGTCGCGCTGCGGGTCATCGCGGTGTCGTTCTTCGCACTCGCCATCTA
>NZ_JAGPXZ010000761.1:0-2826 GCF_018070305.1 Micromonospora sp. M51
GCGCCTTCCCCGGCTGCGACCGACCACCGCGCTGGTGCGACGCCCACCACATCCACCACTGGGCCAACGGCGGCACCACCAGCCTCGACAACGCCGTCCTGCTCTGCGGCCACCACCACCGCCACCTACACCACAGCGACTGGACCGTACGACTCGCCGCCGACGGCCACCCCGAATTCACCCCACCGGCCTGGCTCGACCCCGAACAACTCCCCCGCCGCAACCACTACCACCGACGAACATAAGAGCAGCCAACCGAGAACGATCACCGCCCTGCCAGGTCGGCACGCCAGAAGCGAGCGGAAAGACCGAAGCGCCGAGCGACACCCGCCTGTACGCCTGCCGACCGGGTCGAACAGAGCGCTGCCGGTGGTGACTCACGAGGGGCGGAAAGACCGAAGCGCCGAGCGACACCCGCCCGTACGCCTATCGACCGGGCCGAACAAAGAGCTGCCGGTGGTGGCTCACGAAGGCTTGCCGTGCCGGTGCGCGACCGGCTCGCGGGCGGACCTCCATGCACCAGTCCTCCGCGAACGCTAACGCGAGGGCGTGGCGGTTGGACGCGGTGCCGGAGGTCATCGACGGCACCGATGCGTACCTGACATGACGGCCACTGTCGGTAATCCAGTTGACCTCAAGCTTGGGTGAGGTCCTAGCCTCCGGTATCGGAGGTAATGCATGAGCATGGAAGTTACCGCGTGGATGTCTCTGCACCACGCGATGAACGCGCAGGATGAGCGACCGCTGTCCCGCGCGACCTTGAAACGGATCGCGGAGTTCGCGCGGCCACACCGCGCTCTGATCATCAGGTTCCTGCTGCTGAGTGTGGTGACGGCGGTTCTCACCGTGGCGGCGCCGGTTCTCGCGGGTCGGGTGGTCGACGCGATCGTCGACGGCGCCGAGAGTGGCGTCGTGATCCGGTTGGCGGTACTGATCGCGGTGATCGCCCTCGCCGAGGCCGGGCTGGGTCTGGTGACGCGGTTCCTCTCCGCCAGCATCGGTGAGGGGTTGATCGTCCAACTGCGGACGGCTGTCTTCGACCACGTGCAGCGCATGCCGGTGGCGTTCTTCACGCGGACCCGTACGGGTGCGCTGGTCAGCCGCCTGAACAACGACGTGATCGGTGCGCAGCGGGCCTTCAGCGACACCCTGTCGAGTGTGGTCGGCAACGCGGTCACGCTGATGCTGACGTTGGGCGTGATGCTCACCTTCTCCTGGCAGATCACGTTGCTGGCGCTGGTCCTGCTGCCCATCTTCGTTCTCCCGGCCCGCCGGATGGGTTCGCGGCTCGCCCGGTTGCAGCGGGAGGCCGCCGAGCACAACGCGGCGATGAGCACCCGGATGACGGAACGCTTCTCCGCACCCGGGGCCACCCTGGTCAAGCTGTACGGGCGGCCGGCCGAGGAGTCCGCGGAGTTCGCGGCGCGAGCACGTCGGGTCCGGGACATCGGCATCCGCGCCGCGATGCTGCAGTGGGTCTTCATCACCGCCCTCACCGTCGTCGGCTCGCTGGCGCTGGCCCTGGTCTACGGGTTGGGCGGTCTGTACGCGTTACGGGGCAGCCTCGACGCCGGAACGGTGGTCGCCCTCGCGCTGCTGCTGTCCCGCCTGTACGCCCCGCTGACCTCGCTGGCCAGTGCCCGCGTCGAGGTGATGAGCGCGCTGGTGAGCTTCGAGCGGGTGTTCGAGGTGCTCGACCTCAAGCCGCTGATCCTTGACAGGCCCCATGCCCAACCCCTCCCGGAAGGGCCGGTCGCTGTCGAGTTCGACGACGTCCGGTTCGGCTACCCCGCAGCGGACAAGGTGTCGCTCGCGTCCCTGGAGGACGTGGCGAAGCTGGACACGCGCGGCGGTGAGGAGGTGCTGCACGGGGTGTCGTTCCGCGCCGAAGCGGGGCAGATGGTGGCGCTCGTCGGCTCCTCCGGGGCGGGCAAGTCGACGATCGCGCAACTCGTGCCCCGCCTGTACGACGTCGAGGACGGTGCGGTGAAGCTCGCCGACGTCGACGTACGCGAACTGTCGGCCGAGTCGATCCGGACGGCACTGGGCGTGGTGACCCAGGACGGGCACCTCTTCCACGAGAGCATCCGCGCCAACCTGGCGTTCGCCCGGCCGGACGCGACCGAGGACGAGATGTGGGAGGTGCTCCGGCGCGCCCGACTCGACGACCTGATCCGCTCCCTTCCCGACGGGCTGGACACCGTTGTCGGCGAGCGCGGATACCGGCTGTCCGGCGGGGAACGGCAACGGCTCACCATCGCGCGACTGCTGCTGGCCCGTCCGCGCGTGGTCATCCTCGACGAAGCCACCGCGCACCTCGACTCCACCTCGGAGGCGGCGGTTCAGGAAGCCCTCGCCGAGGCCCTGACCGGCCGGACCAGCGTGGTCATCGCGCACCGGCTCTCCACCATCCGGGCAGCCGATCAGATCCTCGTCGTGGAAGCCGGGCGCATCGTCGAACGCGGGCGACACAGTGACCTGCTCGCGGCCGGCGGTCGCTACCACGAGTTGTATCGCACCCAGTTCGCGGACCAAACGACGGCCCCGGAGGACCCGCCGGCCTCGCAGCACCCCCCGGCCCAGGAAACGCCGGCCCTGGAGCAACCGACGGTCCAGGAGCAGCGTGTCGGGCTCTGACGGCCCTCGCCCACCTGAAACAGCCGCGGCAGCCCGCCCCTCAAGGACGGCCTGAAACAGCCGCGGCGGTCCGCCCTTCAAGGACGGCCTGAAACTGCCGCGACAGCCGGCCATCCGTCAAGGACAGGCCGGAACGCCTGGGTCGCGAGGCGCCGGGTGAATCGGCAGCGCCGCCCCACCCGGAAGGCC
>NZ_JAGPXZ010000762.1:0-2823 GCF_018070305.1 Micromonospora sp. M51
GGTCGGTGAAGAAGTCGACCGACCGTTGCCGCCACGCGGCCCGGTCCGCCTCCCGCACGTAGCCGCGGCGCTGCGCCCACTCGCCCAGCGCGACGTGCCGCCGGGTACGCCGTTGCAGACCGCGCCGGTCCAGGCCGGACGCCCGGACGTCGGTGGCGGCCGCGGCGAGCCAGGTGGCGATGCCCTGAAGGCCGAGCGCGGTGGGGTAGACCGGATCCGCCGGCACCGTGTCGTGCCCGGCGGTGGCGAGGAGCCGACCGGCGGCGGCGACCGCGTCCCGGTTCGGCGCGTCCGCCGCGACACCGCGCACCGGGGAACGCAACGAGACCCCCACCCGCAGCCGCTGCGGCGGGACGAGCTTCTCGGGGCGTCGGCCGGCGAGCACCGAGAAGCCGACCGCCGCGTCGGCGACCGTGCTGGTCAGCATGCCGTGCTCGGTGAGACCGAACCAGTCGTCGGCACCGAGCTGGCAGGGGACCACGCCCCGACCGGGCTTGAGCCCGACAAGCCCGCAGCAGGCCGCGGGAATCCGGATCGAGCCGAGACCGTCGTTGGCGTGCGCGATCGGCACCAGCCCGGCGGCGACCGCGGCGGCCGAGCCACCCGAGGACCCACCGGGGGTACGCGTGCTGTCCCACGGGTTACGGGTCACCGCGCTGTCGTCGTCGGTGAGCGCCCACAGCCCCAGTTCGGGCATCCGGGTCACGCCGAGGATCACCGCGCCGGCGCCGCGCAGTCGACGCACCACCTCGTGGTCGGCCTCCGCGACGTCGGTGCGGGCGGCGGCCGACCCGTTCCAGGTGGGCAGGCCGGCGACCGGGGTGTTCTCCTTGACCGCCACCGGAACCCCGGCCAGCGGCAGGTTCGCCAGGTCCTCCTGCTCGTCGACCTTCTCCGCCTCGGTGATCGCCTCACCGCCGCGAACGGCGCGGAACGCGGCCAGCTCACGGTCGGCTCGGGAGATGTACTCGAGGTGGTCGGCGACGACCTGGGTCGCCGAGACGTCACCTCGGCGTACGCCCCGGGCGATCTGCTTGGCGGTCGCTCCGACCCAGGTCGCCATGATGTCCTGCACGGCCATCCTTCCCCAGCGGTCAGCCCAGCGCCTGCTCCAGATCGGCGAGTAGGTCGTCGACCGTCTCGATGCCGACAGACAGTCGCACGAGATCGCCGGGAACTTCAAGCGGCGAGCCGGCAGCACTTGCGTGTGTCATCCGGCCCGGGTGCTCGATCAGGGATTCCACGCCGCCCAGCGATTCGGCGAGCACGAAGAGCTTGGCCCGGTTGCAGATGTCCACGGCGTGCTCCTCACCACCGGCGGCGCGGAACGAGATCATGCCGCCGAACCGGCGCATCTGCTTGACGGCCACCTCGTGACCGGGGTGCGAGGGCAGCCCCGGATAGATCACCTGGGCCACCTTGGCGTGCCCGTCGAGGTACCCGGCGAGCCGCTCGGCGTTGTCGCAGTGCCGGTCCATGCGTACCCCGAGGGTCTTGATGCCCCGCAGGGTGAGCCAGGCGTCGAACGGGCCGTTGATCGCGCCCATCGCGTTCTGGTGGTAGCGCAGCTCCTCACCGAGACCGGCGTCGGCGACGACCAGCGCGCCACCGACCACGTCGGAGTGCCCGCCGATGTACTTGGTGGTGGAGTGCACCACCACGTCCGCGCCGAAGGCGATCGGCTGCTGGAGGTACGGCGAGGCGAAGGTGTTGTCCACCACCAGCAGGGCGCCCGCGTCGTGTGCCACGGCGGCCAGTGCGGCGATGTCGGCGATGCCGAGCAGCGGGTTGGTCGGCGTCTCCACCCAGACGATCTTCGTGCGACCGGGCTGCACGGCCGCCCGGATCGCGGCCGGGTCGGAGACCTTGGCCGGGCTGAACTCCAGGCCCCAGCGCTGGGCGACCCGGGCGAAGAGCCGGTACGTGCCGCCGTACGCGTCGTCCGGGATCACCACGTGGTCACCGGGCTGGCACACCGCCCGCAGCAGGGTGTCCTCCGCCGCCAGGCCGCTGGCGAAGGCGAGCCCCACCGGCCCGCCCTCCAGCGCCGCCAGGCACTCCTGGAGCGCGTCCCGGGTCGGGTTGCCGGACCGGCTGTACTCGTAGCCGAGGCGGGGTGCGCCGACGGCGTCCTGGGCGTACGTGCTGGTCTGGTAGATCGGTGGGATCACCGCGCCGGTGCGGGCCTCAGGGTCCTGGCCGGCGTGAATGGCGAGCGTCTCGAAGCCGTGACTCATTCTGGTGAGGCTAGTGCCCCGTCGGAGAGGGCTGGAACGGAACCCGCGCTCCGAGGCGGGGCCGGGCCGCCAACGGCGTCGGCATAACCTGGCCCGATGAGCGGCTGCGTGTTCTGCGGGATCGTGGCGGGCGAGGTGCCGGCGTTCCGGGTGGCCGACACCCCGGACGGGGTGGCGTTCCTGGACACCCGGCCGGTGTTCAAGGGGCACGTGCTGGTGGTGCCCCGGGCGCACCTGGTGACGCTGGCGGAGTTGCCGGCCGACCTGCTGCCCGGCTACTTCGCCCTGGTCCAGCGGCTGGCGGTGGCGGTGGAGACCGCCCTGGGCGCCGGTGGGACGTTCGTGGCGATGAACAACAAGGTGTCCCAATCGGTGCCCCACCTGCACACCCACGTGGTGCCGCGAACCAAGGGCGACGGTTTGCGGGGCTTCTTCTGGCCGCGCACCCGGTACGGCGACGACAGCGAGGCCCAGAGCTACGCGGACCGGGTAGCGGCGGCGTTCCCGGCCGGGGCCTGAGTCACCGTCACGCGGGTAAGGAAGCAGGACCCTCTGGTGTTGCACGCCGCGAGTGGTACGAGAGGAG